>NZ_MJYF01000066.1:94496-101900 GCF_001763175.1 Campylobacter sp. BCW_4332
CTTTTAAAGCTTCATTATAATCAGGATAAGTTTCTAAAGGAGGTAAAGCTAAATTTGGATTTTTATTTACTTTAAATTTATAAGCCTTTTGTTCTTGTTTATGTGAAATAACAATACTTAATATTATAAAAGGTAAAGATAAATAGCCTAATGCACTTTTAGAATTTAAAATCAAAGCTTGTCCTAGTTTATAAGAAAGTTGGTTTTGAATTCTTATTTTAGCTTTTCCATAGCGATTTTGGAAATTTAGTGTTTCATTTAAATTATGAATTTGATTAGTTTGTTTTGAAATTATATTATTTTGGGAATTTATTTCTTTATTTTTTTTAAATTGCGATAATCTAAGTTTTTCTATCTCTTTATTTTTTAAAAATAATTTTTCTTTGTACATACTTAATAAGAATTGCACATCCAAATTCTTATAAATAGATTCTTTATATTCTAAATCATAATCAAATAATGCAAAATCTTCCTTATAAAGCTCTGCTATTATGTTGTATGTTTTTTCATTGTAATAATTTGAGAAAATTTCATGCTTGCTTGAATTTGAATGAATTAAATTTCTATTAAAATTTAATTCATTTTTAACTATTTTAAAATCATTATTTATATTTTCTAATTTACCTATAAAATTAACTAAAATATTTTTATTTTCATCACAGATAAATTTATATTGTGGAGTAAAATGTTGCCAAGATAGAATTTTATCTTTTACATTTTTATTTTGTAAAGCTAAAACAAATTGTTCAAAAGTATCAAAGTCTTTTAAATTTTCATTCGCCCAATTTTTATCATAATCATTTCCACCGCCTTTTTTAAGATAATGGAATGCAGAAACCATTCTGTCAAAAGGATTTCTTACAAAAGCAAAAGAAAAATAACTTTCAAATTTGTTTTTATCTTGTTTGATATAGTCTAATGCTCTCACATGTCCAATAAGCCATTTATCTGTTTCAAAAACGACTCTTTCTATGCTTGTTCCAGCAACTTTTGGTACATGGATAAAGATACAACCATATTTATCGTGATAATCTTTAAACAATATTTAACTCCATCAAACAAGAATTTTTAAAATTTTATTATGCAAAAAACCTTTTTACTCAAATATTTTTATTTTCTACATAAATTTTTTCAAGCATCAATATATCCATTTTCTTTAAGATAGTTTAAGATTGTATCTATATTTTCATTAAGTTTGGCTTTGGAATTTTGCAAATGAATTTCAGGATTTTGAGGTTTTTCATAAGGGCTGTCTATACCTGTGAAATTTTTTATTTCTCCATTTCTTGCCTTTTTGTAAAGTCCTTTAGGATCTCTTTTTTCACAGAGTTCTAAAGGTGTATCTACGAAAATTTCTATAAATTCATCTTTTTTTACCAAAGATCTTGCTAAAACTCTATCGCTTTTAAAGGGTGAGATAAAAGCGCTTAGTATAATCAAACCACTATCAACAAAAAGTTTGCAAAGTTCTGCTATGCGTCTTATATTTTCCACTCTTGAGTTTTCATCAAAGCTCAAGTCTTTATTTAAACCCAAGCGAATATTATCTCCATCAAGCAAATAAGTATGAAAACCAAGCTCGTGTAATTTCTGTTCTAAGGCATTGGCAATGGTTGATTTTCCACTTGCGCTAAGTCCTGTTAGCCAAAGTACGCAAGGTTTTTGATTTTTAAGTTTTGATCTTTGTTCTTTGGTGATATTTGTATTATGCCAGGTAAGATTTTTATCCATAAATATCCTAAAAATTAAAGATTAAAGGTACACCTATGAGAACTATAGCACTATACACGATAGAAACAATGGCACCTATTTTTATAAAATCTGTCATTTTGTAATCACAAAGCGAGCTAACCATTAAATGAGTTTGGTATCCATGTGGTATCATAAACCCAGCACTAGCCCCATAAGCTACAGCAAAGATGAAAGGTAAAGGATTTACTCCTAAGGCTTGAGCTGTGGCAAAACCTATAGGGAAAGCTAAGGCCGCAGCAGCATTATTGGTAATAAATTCGGTTAAAAGTAGGGTTAAAAGATAAATTCCTATAAAACTTCCATAAACTCCATAATATCCAAAAAAACCTGTGATAAGTTGGGCTAAATCTTTGGCAAGTCCGCTGTCTACAAGTACTTTAGTAATTGTTAAAGAAGAGCCTACTATGATAAAAATATCAAAAGGAAAACGCCTTTTTATTTCATCAAGCTTGATAAATTTGCAAAGTAGTAAAAAGCCTAAACAAATAAGCAAAGCCTTGGTAAAAGAGATAAAATTTAAAGCCGAAAAAATAATAACACCTAAAAAAGCCATTATGGTCAATAAGCTTTTTTTAGCATCAAGTTTTTCGTTTTGTTTGATATTTGAAAGTAAATAAAAATTTTTAGCCAAATTATCCCTTAGGATAAAATCTTTACCCACAGCTAAAATCATTCTATCTCCAGCTTGCAAAACACTTTCGCCAATTTTTTTGATATGCACATCTCCTCTTTGTAAAGAAATAATAGCTGCGTCAAATTTAGATCTAAAATTAGCTTCTTTTACACTTTTTCCAATTAAATTAGAAGTTGGAGAAATGATTGCATCGATAAATTTACTTTCTTTTAACTCATAACCATCTGCAAGTTTTAAGCCATCAAATTTATTTAGAGTTTCAAGTTGTGAAATATCTCCACTAAATATAAGTGTATCTTTTGCATTTATAATTTCATTATGTGAAACGGGGGTAATGCTTTGATTGTTTCTTTGAATTTCTATCAAAAATAAAAACTCTAAATTTCTAAGTTTGTTCTCTTCTATGCTTTTACCTATTAAAGAGCTATTTTCTAAGACTTTTAAGGCGATTAAATGTTCTTTTATATTTTTATCTTTATTTTCAT
Organism: Campylobacter sp. BCW_4332; assembly: GCF_001763175.1. Lineage (NCBI taxonomy): Bacteria > Pseudomonadati > Campylobacterota > Epsilonproteobacteria > Campylobacterales > Campylobacteraceae > Campylobacter > Campylobacter sp. BCW_4332. Next base: position 97,368 of record NZ_MJYF01000066.1, read on the forward strand.
AATGGGGCAATAATTTACTAAAAATCATCAAAACCAAAATCATTCCTATACTTAAAGCTATACCTATATAAAAAAAATCAAACATTTTAAGACTTGGTAGTCCATTTTGCACCACAAAGGAATTGATGATTAAATTTGTAGAAGTTCCCACAAGAGTGATAACACCGCCTACTATGGCAAAATAAGAAAGAGGGATTAAAAGCTTTGAAGGAGCTTGAAATTTATTGTTTTTTGCTATACCCATAAAGCTTGCTACTACTGCGGTATTGTTTAAAAAGGCTGAAACTGCACAAGTAATTACACCTAATCTCAAAAGAGAAAGATTATAGTTTTTTCCTATGATAAATTTACTTGCCCATTCTATAATGATAGTTTTTTCAACAGCGATAGAAACTAAAAGTAGTAACATGAGTGAAATTAAAGAATCATTTGTATAAGAACTTATCCAAGTTTTAAAATCAAGATAACCTAAAGCGTAGTAAAATCCTGCCAAACTTCCAAATAAAACAGCAGGCTTTATTTTGTTGCGTATAAGCAATATAAGTAGAATTAAAAGCGTGATACCTACTATGATTTTCATATTTTTCTACACCCCCATTCTGGATAGTTTTTTCTTATAAAAGCGTTAAGTTCTATTTCAGCTTGAGTGTAAATTCTTTGGCTTTGTTGTGAATTTAAAATTTTTATTATCATACCTGCGACTAAGGTTTCATTGCTATATTTATCGATGATAATAAATGATCCTAAGGTTTTATTATCTTTATACTCTTTAAGTGCTAAATTTTTATCTAGTTTTAAAGTACAATTTGCAATATCATTAAGTATTAAATTTGAGGCATTTTCTTCTTTAAAAGTATTGATATCTTTTTTATAGTTAATATTTTCAAATTTAACATTGCAAAGATTATGAGCTCTTTTTATAAGATAATTTTCATTAAAATCTAATTGTTTTTGACTCATCCATATAATCATAGCTTCAAAAGTATTGCTTATTTTAAGATCATGGTTGATAGATGTCAAAATATCGCCTCTAGAAATATCGATTTCATCTTCTAAACATAAACTCACGGCCATATTAACACAAGCTTCATTTTGACTTGGAATGATTTCATTTTCATCTAAAGTTCTTAAATCTTTAATATCATTTGTAATGATACTTTTAATTTTAGATTTTTGCATAGAAGGCAAGACTATAACTTCATCTTGTAATTTTACATAACCACTTGCTATATTTCCGCAAAAACTACGAAAATTTAAATGTGGGCGATTAACATACTGCACAGGCATGATAAAATTATCCCGAATGATTTTATTTATTTTAATTTCATCTAAAAGTGTAAGTAGGGTTTCGCCTTTATACCAAGATAAATTTCTACTTTTTTGAGTGATATTTTCACCATTTAAAGACAAATGGGAATAAAGTGTGTTTGGATACCTTCTTGTAAATAAGGGATGATTTTTTCATAATCTTTACAAATATTATTGAAGATTTTTTCTTCGTAAGAAACTAGATCCATTTTGTTAATGGCAATGATAAAATTTTTAATACCAAGTAAGCTCACTATATAAGAATGCCTTTTAGTTTGCTTTAAAACCCCTTTTTCTTGCATCAATTAAAATAATAGCAATATCTGCTGTGCTTGCTCCTGTTGCCATGTTTCTAGTATATTGTTCATGCCCTGGTGTATCAGCTATAATAAATTTGCGTTTATTACTGGTAAAAAATCTATAAGCCACATCTATGGTGATGCCTTGTTCTCTTTCGCTTGTAAGCCCATCTACTAAAAGTGCAAAATCAAGTTTATCTCCGGCATTCCCCATTTTTTTACTATCTTTTTCTAAGGTGCTTAATTGATCGCTAAAAAGAGCTTTAGTATCATAAAGCAATCTTCCTATAAGAGTGGATTTTCCATCATCAACACTACCACAAGTGATAAAACGACAAAGTTCTTTATTTTCATGTTCTTTTAGATAATTTTCTACACTTTGCATTAAAAATATCCTTGTTGTTTTTTCTTTTCCATGCTAGCTTCTTCATCACTATCTATAAGTCTTCCCTGTCTTTCACTGGTTGTAGCTAGAAGTAGTTCTTCTATGATATCTAAAACACTTGTGGCATTTGAATTTATGGCTCCAGTTAGAGGATAGCAACCCAAAGTTCTAAATCTTACCATTTCTTCTTTAGTATTTTTTGCTAAATCTTTTGGCATTCTATCATCATCAACTAAAATTTTTGCTCCCATGTATTCAACTATAGGTCTTTTTTTGGCAAGATAAAGACTTGGTATAGGAATATTTTCAAGGTATATATACTGCCAAATATCAAGTTCAGTCCAATTGCTCAGCGGAAAAACTCTTATGGATTCTCCTTTTTTATGGCGTCCATTATATAAATTCCAAAGTTCTGGGCGTTGGTTTTTAGGATCCCAAGCATGATTTTCATCACGGAAGGAATAAATTCTCTCTTTTGCTCGAGATTTTTCCTCATCGCGTCTAGCTCCTCCAAAAACAGCATCAAATTGGTATAAATCAAGCATTTGCTTTAAAGCTTGAGTTTTCATGATATCTGTATGCATATTTGAGCCATGTGTAAAAGGGGATATATTTATTTCTTTGCCTTTTGGATTAGTATAAACGATAAGTTCCATACCGAGTTCTTTAGCTCTTTTATTACGAAATTCTATCATTTCTTTAAATTTCCAAGTCGTATCTACATGCACTAAAGGCAAAGGAGGAGTAGCTGGATAAAAAGCTTTTTGTAAAAGATGAAGCATCACTGAACTATCTTTACCTATGCTATAAAGCATAGCTGGCTTTTCAAATTCAGATATTACTTCACGCATTATGAAAATAGACTCACTTTCAAGTTGTCTTAAATGGGTAAGATTGAAAGTCATTTTAATCCTTTTTATTCCGCTTTTAAAGCGATCAAAACGCCTTCAATCATTTTTTTGATATCTCCATCTAAGATATTATCTACTTGAGAAAAGGCTTCTCCGCTGCGATTGTCTTTGACTTGCTGATAAGGAAAAAGCACGTAAGAGCGGATTTGATGTCCCCAGCCTATCTCGCTTTTTTCGCCTGAATTTGCACTATCTTGTTGTTTCATGAGTTCAAGTTCATAAAGGCGAGATTTTAGCATTTTAAAAGCGGTTGCTTTGTTTTTATGTTGGCTTCTATCGTTTTGGCATTGCACGACTATTCCTGTTGGAAAATGTGTGATTCTAACGGCTGATTCTGTTTTATTAACGTGCTGTCCGCCTGCACCACTAGCACGATAATAATCAATCCTGATATCTTTTTCTTCGATTTCAATCTCTATGTCATCATCAAGCTCAGGACTTACCATAACACTTGAAAAGCTTGTATGACGACGTCCGGCACTATCAAAAGGAGAAGTTCTTACTAAGCGATGAATTCCATTTTCAGCCTTTAAATAACCATAAGCGTTATCACCTTTAACTAAAAAACTTACGTCTTTAAGTCCTGCTTCATCGCCTTCTTGAAAGTCAAGAGTTTCAACCTTAAATCCTTCTCTTTCGCAAAATCTTAAATACATTCTATAAAGCATACTTGCCCAGTCATTGCTTTCTGTTCCGCCTGCTCCTGGATGAATGGAAACAATTGCGTTTTTGCTATCATTTTCTCCACTTAAAAGCATGGAAATTTCAAGGCTTGTTATCGCATCTTCAAGCTTTGGTGCATCATTAAATAAAGCTTCTAAGGTTTGCATATCGTTTTCTGCATTAGCTAAATCAAAAAGTTCGCTTGCATCATCAACGGCCGATAAAGCTTCTTCGTATTTTTTTAATAAATTTGCAATTTTAGTTTTTTCTTTTCCGATAACTCCAGCTTGTTTAACATCGTTCCAAAAAGAAGGAGAATTTTCTAGCTCTTCAATTTCCTTAAGCCTTTCTTGAATACTTTGTGGTTTGATGATAGAGGCTATATTGCCTACTTTATTTTTAAGAGTTTTTAGTAGTTCGCTAAATTCGTAATTATCCATAAAAATTTCTTTCTAAAGTTAATTTTTGCAATTTTAACAAATTTTATCAAAAAATAAGCTAAGTCTATTTTTAATCGTAGTGGGTATAACTATTATCAAGGTTGTTTGGGATTATTTTTCTTAAATTTCAAATTTATTTAAAAAATACAAAAATATCTTTCAGAAATAATCAAATTCAATACTTAGATGAAAAATTATGCTTTTTTCTTTTTAAATTCCTTTCTTAGTTTTCTTATCTCAAAAAATAGTTTTAGGTATCCCCCTCCATACCAATTTTTATTAGCTTTAATAAAAGCTTCACCTAGTTTATAAGTAAAACATTCTTTTTCTTTTAAAGCTTCATTATAATCAGGATAAGTTTCTAAAGGAGGTAAAGCTAAATTTGGATTTTCTTTTATTTTTTCTTCATAGGCTTTTTGTTCAAATTTATGTTTATCTTTTATATATGATAATACATAAGGCATTCTTATATATCCTAATATACTTTTTGAATTTTCTATCAAAGTTTGTCCTAGTTTATAAGATAA
>NZ_MJYF01000067.1:0-3782 GCF_001763175.1 Campylobacter sp. BCW_4332
ATTTAACAAGTCCGCAATGAGCTACTTTCCCCCTGCCAGTAAGGCGTAGTATCATCACCCACGATGTGCTTAGCTTCTTGGTTCGGGATGGAGCAAGGCGTTTCCACATCTGTATAATCACGGACATTGTTATTTAAATATTCTTTGAAAGATTTAATTTATAAATAAAGCTTAATCTTTTATTTCTTTATTTTTTTCTTTATTCTCTTTCTTCTTTACTTATCTTTTATCTTTAATAAGTTTTTATATAGAATACTTAAAAAACAATGTTAAGAGCAAGTTCTAATATAAACTCTACTTGAAAGATTTCTATGAAACTCTAAATATTATCTATATTCAAAGCTTTCTTAAAAACCTTAACAAGGAAGTGATGCTTTATTAAAGATAAGCCAAACGCTCTATTAGTACTGGTCAGCTAAAGGACTTTCATCCATTACACACCCAGCCTATCAAACTAGTAGTCTTCTAGAGAGCTTAGAGAAGATTCATCTTAGAGTTGGCTTCACGCTTAGATGCTTTCAGCGTTTATCCTTTCCAAACTTAGCTACGCTGCGATGCTCTTGGCAGAACAACAGCTACACCAGTGGTTTGTTCAACCCGGTCCTCTCGTACTAGGGTCAAATCTCTTCAATCTTCTTACGCCCACGGCAGATAGGGACCGAACTGTCTCACGACGTTCTGAACCCAGCTCGCGTACCGCTTTAAATGGCGAACAGCCATACCCTTGGGACCTGCTCCAGCCCCAGGATGCGATGAGCCGACATCGAGGTGCCAAACCTCCCCGTCGATGTGAGCTCTTGGGGGAGATCAGCCTGTTATCCCCGGGGTACCTTTTATCCTTTGAGCGATGGCCCTTCCACACAGAACCACCGGATCACTAAGACCGACTTTCGTCTCTGCTTGACTTGTATGTCTTGCAGTTAAGCTGGCTTATACCTTTATACTCTACGAACGATTTCCAACCGTTCTGAGCCAACCTTTGTAAGCCTCCGTTATTATTTGGGAGGCGACCGCCCCAGTCAAACTACCCACCAGACATTGTCCCACTTGAGGATAACTCAAGCTGGTTAGCTACCCAAATAAGAAAGAGTGGTATCTCAACAATGGCTCATATACAACTGGCGTCATATACTCAAAGCCTCCCACCTATCCTGCACATTCTTATCCAAGTAGCAGTGTCAAGCTGTAGTAAAGGTCCACGGGGTCTTTCCGTCTTGCCGCGGGTAGGAGGAATTTTCACCTCCACTACAATTTCACTGGATCCCTCTTTGAGACAGCTCCCATCTCGTTACGCCATTCATGCAGGTCGGTATTTAACCGACAAGGAATTTCGCTACCTTAGGACCGTTATAGTTACGGCCGCCGTTTACTCGGGCTTCGATCAAGAGCTTCGCTAATGCTAACCCCATCAATTAACCTTCGAGCACCGGGCAGGCGTCACACCCTATACATCCTCTTACGAGTTAGCAGAGTGCTGTGTTTTTGGTAAACAGTCGGGAGGGACTCTTTGTTGTAAGTTTCCTTGCTTTCGGAGTAAATCCTAATACAAAGCTAACCACACCTTATACCGAAGATACGGTGCTATTTTGCAGAGTTCCTTAAAGAGAGTTCTTCCACGCGCCTTAGAATACTCATCCCACCCACCTGTGTCGGTTTACGGTACGGGCAACATTAGCTAAACTTAGAAACTTTTCTTGGCTCTACGGCATCAGGGGTTCTTCTATCCATCCGAAGACTTCAAAAAGCCTTTCAGTTCTCGGAGTGTTCTTATACGGATTTGCCTGTATAAGCTCCTACAACCTTAGACTAGCACTTCCATCCGCTAGCCCCCTTAGCCCTAAGCGTCCTTCCATCGCACACTAATGTTGGTATTGGAATATTAACCAATTTGCCATCGTCTACCCCTTTCGGACTCGACTTAGGACCCGACTAACCCTACGATGACGAGCATCGCGTAGGAAACCTTGGGTTTACGGCGTTAATGATTCTCACATTAATTATCGCTACTCATGCCTGCATGCTCACTTCTATTCGCTCCAGCACTCCTTACCGGTATACCTTCGACGCAAATAGAACGCTCTCCTACCACTTGCACACAACTTAAACTACTTAAACTTTAAACCAAGAATATTTTTACTGATTTTACTAAGTTTTATTTCTATCTTTACTCTATAAAAATCAGTAAAAATATAACTAAACATATAACTTAGTTTCTCATATTCTAAATTTAAATAATCTAAGTTGTGTGCAAGTCTACAGCTTCGGTACTTACTTTAGCCCCGTTATATTTTCCGCGCAAAATCACTAGACCAGTGAGCTATTACGCTTTCTTTAAAGGATGGCTGCTTCTAAGCCAACCTCCTGGTTGTTTAAGTAACTTCACATCGTTTTCCACTTAAGTAAGATTTAGGGACCTTAGCTGGTAGTCTGGGTTGTTTCCCTCTTGACGACGGATTTTATCACTCGCCGCCTGACTGCTGTGATTACATATAAGGTATTCGGAGTTTGATAGGGTTTGGTACATTGGTGTATGCCCTAGCCCATTCAGTGCTCTACCCCCTTATATTACGACACAACGCTATACCTAAATATATTTCGGAGAGAACCAGCTATCACGAAGTTTGATTGGCCTTTCACCCCTATCCACAAGTCATCCCGGGGCTTTTCAACGCCTATGGGTTCAGTCCTCCACTAGTTCTTACACTAGCTTCAACTTGCTCATGGATAGATCACTTCGTTTCGGGTCTGCAGCATCTGACTAAGCGCCCTATTCAGACTCGCTTTCGCTACGGCTTCGCGTTTGCTTAACCTTGCCAGACACCACAACTCGCAGGCTCATTATGCAAAAGGCAGTCCATCACACTGTATTGCTACATAGTGCTCTGAATGATTGTAAGCAAATGGTTTCAGGTTCTATTTCACTCTGATCACCTCAGTTCTTTTCACCTTTCCCTCACGGTACTTGTGCACTATCGATCTGGTATTAGTATTTAGGGTTGGATCGTGGTCGACCCGGATTCAGACAGGATTCCTCGTGTCCCGCCCTACTCAGGATACTGCTAGCTAAGCTTTGTTTTTCGCATACGGGACTATCACCCTCTATGGCTATACTTTCCAGAATGTTCTGCTAAACTCAGCTCTTGCACATTGCAGTCCTACAACCCCCAGTGCAAGCACTGGGTTTGCCCTCTTGCGCTTTCGCTCGCCGCTACTGACGCAATCTCTATTGATTTCTTTTCCTGAGGGTACTAAGATGTTTCAATTCCCCTCGTTCGCTCCTATATAGGTAATGTATATCTCTATACATTGGGTTGCCCCATTCGGAAATCTACGGATCAAAGCTTCTTGACAGCTCCCCGTAGCTTATCGCAGTCTAGTACGTCCTTCATCGCCTTTACCAGTCAAGGCATCCACCATTCGCTCTTAGTAGCTTACCTTTTGATGTTCTTTTAGCAGATGAGCAAAGCTCATCCTAAAGAACCAAAGCTAAAGGCCTACCCCGCCAACCTAAAAGATATTAGGCTTAAAACGAAATAAACTAAACATTCATTAAAAAATTAATGTAGATAAAGCTTCAATTCTTAATCGCTAAAAAAACAATTTGCATAAAAGTTAGATATAACCTAACTTCTACCTTTTTTATTGATTCTAAAACGCATCACTTCCTTGTTAAAGTTTTTATGATAAGACTTCTTTATCTTAAGACGGAAAGCATTCAAACACTTAATATAAAACTAAATGATTTAGTCTCAACTAAGCTGTGAGTTTGAAACTTGTCTTTA
>NZ_MJYF01000067.1:3832-6494 GCF_001763175.1 Campylobacter sp. BCW_4332
AAAGAAAAGATAAATAGGTTTTATCCTTTAACAAGTCCTGTAAAATTGTTTTTATTAAAACTTGCTTGTGACTCTTAACAATGATAATTAAAAAGAACATTTAGGTTTAAAACCTAAAGGAAGTATATATTAATATAATCATTATAAATATAAATACATAATGTATATGCTATTTATATCTATTAAAGTATATTCTTTTATAGCTAAAGATAAAAACAAATCTAAGTATTTAGAGTTTATATTTTATATTTAATCTACTTTATATACTTGCTTTAGATTTTAAAGCTTTTTTATTCAAATCTTTTTTATGGTGGGCCTAACAAGACTTGAACTTGTGACCTCACCCTTATCAGGGGTGCACTCTAACCAGCTGAGCTATAGGCCCTTAATAAATGGTGGAGAATAGCGGGATCGAACCGCTGACCTCCTGCGTGCAAAGCAGGCGCTCTCCCAGCTGAGCTAATTCCCCATAAACAATTAGCTTTATCATCAATCTTTGAAATCTAAACAAGAATCAATTGAGTTTATATATTGAAGTAATAGTTGTGAGACTTATTACTTTGTACTCTAGAAAGGAGGTGATCCAACCGCAGGTTCTCCTACGGTTACCTTGTTACGACTTCACCCCAGTCGCTGATTCCACTGTGGACGGTAACTAGTTTAGTATTCCGGCTTCGAGTGAAATCAACTCCCATGGTGTGACGGGCGGTGAGTACAAGACCCGGGAACGTATTCACCGTAGCATGGCTGATCTACGATTACTAGCGATTCCGGCTTCATGCTCTCGAGTTGCAGAGAACAATCCGAACTGGGACATATTTTATAGATTTGCTCCACCTCGCGGTATTGCGTCTCATTGTATATGCCATTGTAGCACGTGTGTCGCCCTGGGCATAAGGGCCATGATGACTTGACGTCGTCCACACCTTCCTCCTCCTTACGAAGGCAGTCTATTTAGAGTGCTCGGCCGAACCGTTAGCAACTAAATACGTGGGTTGCGCTCGTTGCGGGACTTAACCCAACATCTCACGACACGAGCTGACGACAGCCGTGCAGCACCTGTCTCTAAGTTCTAGCAAGCTAGCACCCTCATATCTCTATAAGGTTCTTAGGATATCAAGCCCAGGTAAGGTTCTTCGCGTATCTTCGAATTAAACCACATGCTCCACCGCTTGTGCGGGTCCCCGTCTATTCCTTTGAGTTTTAATCTTGCGACCGTACTCCCCAGGCGGTACACTTAATGCGTTAGCTGCATTACTGAGATGACTAGCATCCCAACAACTAGTGTACATCGTTTAGGGCGTGGACTACCAGGGTATCTAATCCTGTTTGCTCCCCACGCTTTCGCGCCTTAGCGTCAGTTGAGTTCCAGCAGATCGCCTTCGCAATGGGTATTCTTGGTGATATCTACGGATTTTACCCCTACACCACCAATTCCATCTGCCTCTCCCTCACTCTAGACTATCAGTTTCCCAAGCAGTTTAATGGTTAAGCCATTAGATTTCACAAGAGACTTGATAATCCGCCTACGCGCCCTTTACGCCCAGTGATTCCGAGTAACGCTTGCACCCTCCGTATTACCGCGGCTGCTGGCACGGAGTTAGCCGGTGCTTATTCCTTAGGTACCGTCAGAATTCTTCCCTAAGAAAAGGAGTTTACGCTCCGAAAAGTGTCATCCTCCACGCGGCGTTGCTGCGTCAGGGTTTCCCCCATTGCGCAATATTCCCTACTGCTGCCTCCCGTAGGAGTCTGGACCGTGTCTCAGTTCCAGTGTGACTGATCATCCTCTCAGACCAGTTAAGCGTCATAGCCTTGGTAAGCCATTACCTTACCAACTAGCTGATACTATATAGTCTCATCCTACACCGAAAAACTTTCCCTACTCAACTTGTGTTAAGCAGGAGTATAGAGTATTAGCAGTCGTTTCCAACTGTTGTCCTCTTGTGTAGGGCAGATTAACTATACCTTACTCACCCGTGCGCCACTAATCCACTTCTAGCAAGCTAGAAGCTTCATCGTTCGACTTGCATGTATTAGGCACGCCGCCAGCGTTCACTCTGAGCCAGGATCAAACTCTCCATAATAAACCTTCTTTAGCATCAAGGCAAAGCCTTGACTAAGAAGCAAGCTAAAGGCCTACCCCGCCAACCTAATATAGATAAACTACTTAGATTACATTAAAGAGATAAACCTTATTACTTTTATAGATAGTTTAATCTTTTTCTTCAAAGAAAAAGTTATAAAAGATTAAAAGAAAAGCTTTTAATCTTTTTAATATTAGATTGAATAGATTTTACATAATTGCTTATGCCTAAATCTTTCTGGCTCAATCGATCACTTATTTAGATTTCAAAGATTGACTAATAAGATTTGAATAACAATACTAAGTTAAAAGAACAAAACAAAAAATCATTTTTAAAAGAAAAGTTTTTAAATTAAAAACAAGATTTATAAAAAAGCTTTTAGTTTTAAATTAAAAAATTAAGAAAGTTAAAAACTCAAATAATTTAAAAACTTAAAAAATCTAAAATAAAGTTAATTTATAAAATCTACTCAGTTAGTGAAACTTTATAATTTAAAAGATTTTAAGTCCTTTTTTCAAAAAAGGAAATGAAAGTATAACCAATTAAACTTAAAAGGGGATTAAATAAAGGATTAAATA
>NZ_MJYF01000068.1:0-4106 GCF_001763175.1 Campylobacter sp. BCW_4332
TGAACTTACCCTCTCAAATATAAAAGATAAAGAACAAATTTATTTAAAAGCCCAAAAGGATTATGATGAATTAGTACAACATAATTTCACTCAAAGAATCTTAAATGATAAAGATTCTATAGTGGATGGAATTTATAATGAAAGGATTAAAAAGGTTCATACTCAAACCATAGACTTAGCTAAAAATGTCAATGTAGGAGGAGAATACTTAACTAATGTAGGCTTATCTAAAGATACCATAGTAGGATTAAGCAATACCTTAAATGTAGGAGTAGATAATAAAGTAAGAGTGGCTAAAAACTCTCATGAATATGTAGGAGAAAACAAAGATATAGAAATAGGTGCTAATCAAAACACTATTATTCATAAGGATGAGACAAGAAATGTGAAGGGGAATAAAAAGGAAGTGGTTGAGGGGCATTATGATATTAATATACAAGAAACATTAAAAATCCAAACAGAAAAAGAGACTTCTATAAGAAGCAAAAATAATCTACTAATCACCACCAATGCTTCAATGGGCTTTGAAACAGATAAAAATAATACCTTTGTATCTGATAATTCATTATCGCAAACAAAAACAGATTATGAAGTAAAGGCAGGCAATCAAATCCTCCACCAAGTAGGCGATACTCAAATTGTTACTAAGGGAGATTATGTGATTATTAAAGCAGGTGGAGTTGAAGTAACTATAGACTCTAATGGACTTGTGGTTAGAGGTGGAGAGATTAGGGCAGAGTAATGGAAGCACTTAATCAAAAAAATAGTTTAAATATTAGGCTTTTAAGTTCTAATAATATTCTTCTGCATAATCAAGAATTTAAGCTTTATGAAATAGCACAGGGCAATAAAAATGAAATCAAGACTATTTTTACAACCAATAGAATGGGGGAAGCTCATTTAAATGCTAGTGAAATTTTTAGTAAAGAAGCACAAAGCTTTGAATTAATTTTAAACCAATCTAGTGTTTATAAAAACAAACCCATCTATAATCATAGATTTTTATTAAGAAGTTATGAGTATGGGCATTGGTGTGAAATAAAATTTGAAAGAAAGGCAGATAAAGGCTCTATAAACTCTATTAGGCTAAAATCCAAAGAATTTACCTTAGAAAATAATGAAAAAATAGTGCGTAATTTCTATACTTTTGGTGATATAGTAGAATTTGAAGCTATTTATGAGGATGCAAAAATCAAAGAAGAGCAAATTAAATGGGGTTATGTTTTTATTCAGGATAAAAACACCTTAGATAAGTTAAACAAAAACCAATTAACTAATGACAAAAAGGAAAGTTCTTTATTTGATGAAGAAATTTTAAAAGATTGTTTTTATATTGAAAAAGAAGAAGATAAAGCCCTATTATCTTCTTCTATCATTTATAGACATTTAGAAAACAACAAAGCTTATTGTGGAAAACATCTTAGTTTGCAACTACCAAACCCTAAAGACACACAAGAGCAAAAAACACTATTAGTCTTTGCTTATAAAGAAATACCCAATTATAATGCCTCTTATCTTATAAGAATTAATGATTATCCACAAATTACCATTGATTGCACTCTAGCAGAAACACTAAGGGCACATACAAACAAAGATGAAATCTCAAGGCTTGGTTGGGGGGTAAGCTATATCTGTCAAAGATTATGGCATGATAATCCAAGTGATGCTAAAGAATTAAAAGATTTAACCTTTAGAAGCTCTACTTCACAAGATTTTATAGATACTATCCCTAATGAAACAATGAAAACAATAGTAAAGGAGATATTGCCTAGAGTAGAGATGCAACAATTAAAGACTGACAACACAAAATCAAGAGATAAAGCAAGATTTTATGCGGAATTAGATTGGGATAGTTTTTATATGAAGTTTCCTATAATGCAAGAGCTAAAGGGCGAGTATATGAATCTCAAAAAGCTTTTTGGAGAAGAATCTGATTTTCAAAAACAATTCGAAGATTTTCTTAATGATGCTTTACTAGATATAAAAAACATTAAAAATACACAAGAATATACAATGGCACTCAATATCCAAGCAATGAAAGAGAATAAGACGAAGAATGCAGAAGTCTTTAAGCTATATAAAAAAGAGGAAACACTCCCAGAAACTCATAAAGCTATAAAAGACTTACAAAAACCATCAGATATTATCGATAATAGTTTATATTTTCAAAGGTTTGATATAAAAAATGATGTGTTTTTACCGCATTTAGGCTTAAGTAAATTTGATGCATTTTCATTGCAAAACTCCATACAACATGAAAAAGAAGTTTTAGATAAATTCCACTCTAACCCAAAATACAAGCAGAATTTTGCTCTATACTCTATCGCAGGGGCTTTTAATATCTTATATATACCAAGCCTTATACAAATCACGAGAGTTACAAGATTCTATAATTACCATTCTTTATATGCTGCGTGCAAAAAGGTGCGTGCTTTTATCATTGATACTGTGAATTTTAATAATAATGGTAGCGATCAGCCTATTGGGGCATGGGATTATGAGAAGGTAGGATTTGATTTATATAATTCGATAATGCAATACCGAAATACAAAATTTCATTTTAAATATACCTCACCAAAATCATTCTTATTTCCCTTATATAATTCAGACTTTCTAAAAACAAAACAGTATTTTAATCTAGGCTTAGATTTCTTTTTATATAGCTCTACATTTTTGGATATGGATTTTAGTCATACGCAAATGCAAGATACTGCTTTTATAGTGGGGAAGTAAGATGTTTTTTGCTGGTGGTGATTATGAGCCTTTTATATATGGGCTTAGTCTTATTGCATACTATTTTCTACCCCTTTATTGTCTGACGCTTTTATTGTATAAATATAAGCCTCAATATGTGAATCTTACTCTACATATTGGAGCTTCAGTGTTGTTATACTTAGCTATGTGGGTAATATTTGTCGATACAACTATTATCAGCCTTTTTGAAATTTTTCAAATGTTTTTAATCCCCATTATCTTGCAAATTATACATCTTACCTTTATACTCTATGCTATTATCTATACTTATTTTGATATGCAAAAGATTTCATTTACAAAGAGACTAGGCAGATATATCGTTTCATTTTTTATTGGGATTGGACTACTTATCCTTTCTTTTGTAATGATGTATGCTATTGGATATTATATCAGCTCATGGTGTGATAGATATTATCTTAAAATCGATGAGAGAAATGAGGCGATTCGCACTATAACTTTTTATGTTCTTGTTGTGGTTTTTCCCAGTATAATTGCACTACTCCTTAGCTATATCCTCTATAAAAATCATAAGTCATTTTTTACTAAGATTCTATATAGAATCTTATCTATGATAGGCAAGGACAAACCATAATGCAAAAACTTATATATCAAAACCACGACTACCAACAAATACAAATCCAACAAACACAGAAACATTTCAATCTTGGTTGTGATTTTATAGTTACAAGCAAAGGTTTTAAAAATATTAAGATTCCAAATAATTTGGATACAAAGAATCTATTGAGGATTATAGTAAAAAGTGAGGCGAGATAATGACTGATGGATTTGGGTTTTTAGCATATGTCTTTACATTGCCTGTATTGATTCTTGGTGGTATATCTTATGTATGTATAGTATTTTTGATAAGATTTCAAAGCTTTTGTGGGTTTGTATGTTCAAAAAGTTTTTGGATTGCTTGGCTTTTTTCATATTATTTATTATTTTTGATTATCTGCATTACTTGTGAATGGGAGTTATTAATAATGTATATCTGTGGTATTTCTTTACCTTTGGTATATTTTTTAAGAAAATTTTTTATGCAATCACATTTAACTAGCTCCAAACGAATTTTCATTATGGATTATCCCAATGAGTATTTTCTCTCTTTGTATTCATAGTAGCCTGTGCGTTGCTATTGCATGGATGTTAATATTTTTTCAAACAAATTATGATACCCAAACACTTCAATCTTGGCTTAGATTTCTTTTTATATAGCTCTATATTTTTAGATATTGTGCTAGAGGAGTAGTTATTATGTTTGAAGCGACAAAAAATACAGAGTAAATTAAAGGAGTTCTTATGCAAAAGTTTTTAATAGTTTTAGGATTGTGTTTAATGTTAGCCATTAGTGC
>NZ_MJYF01000068.1:4243-8971 GCF_001763175.1 Campylobacter sp. BCW_4332
CCATTAGTGCTAATGCACAATCCCCAAAAGAAGCCAAACCTAGTTTTGATTGTGCTAAAGCAAGTACAAAAGTAGAAAAGATGATTTGTAATGATAAAAGTGGGGAGTTACAAAAACTTGATAGATTGTATTCTAAACTCTATTTTTCAATACTAAAGAGTATCCCTAAAGATACAAAAGAGGGGCAAAAAACAAGAGAAAAACTGAAATATTTTAATCACTCTGTTATGAGTAATAGAAATATATTTCAATGCTATTTTGTTGCACCATTTGAGACAAAAAAACAAGAAGACCGTCAGTCTAATTATTGCATAAAACAAATTTATTTAGAAGCGATTGCTACTTTAGCTTTTAAAATGATAGATAGTGGAGTTAATAGAGAAAGATGGGGCTTTAATGAAAGAGTGAAAGATTTTGTTGTCCCAATTGAAAACTCTAATGGAACCTACGATATGAACGTAGGGTTTTTATCCAATTATAATCTATTTAACAATTTTTTTGAAAACACTACTCAAAGCATTGTTATAGATTTTATGGCTTACAATATTATGCAGTGGAATTACTTTCTTGTAGATGTTCGGATTAATGAAGCAAATGCAGATTTATTTGATGAAGCGGTAGAAAAATATAAAATATACTATGAGAAGCTCTATCAAGCTTTTACAAAAGATAAAAAACTTAATAAATTATTAGGAAACTAAATGCCAATTAAGACAACAAATTTAAGCTATGAGGAATTTAAAAGCTTACAAATAAATAAAATTAATTTCTATTTAAAGGAGGAGTTCTTATGCAAAAGTTTTTAATAGTTTTAGGATTGTGTTTAATGTTAGCCATTAGTGCTAATGCACAATCCCCAAAAGAAGCCAAACCTAGTTTTGATTGTGCTAAAGCAAAAAGTAAGGTTGAAAAGATGATTTGTAATGATGAAAGTGGGGAGTTACAAAAACTTGATAGATATATGGCAAAGACATATAAAGAACTAAGACAGAATCTAAACAAAAATGAGCAAAATAAGCTTTTAACATCGCAACGATTATGGCTTCAAACCCTAAATCAATGCAAATCTAAAGAATGTGTAAAAGAGCTTTTGCAAAATAGAGTTGGGGAATTGCAAAATTACACAGCACACACGGGCAATGTGTGGCTTGGGACTTATACATTACAAGAAAATCTTTATATGGGGAGCTTTACAATAAAAAAGTGTGATAAGTTTAATATTTGTGAAGCTAGATATGAGGCTATCCTCCATAAAAGTGAATTTAATGATATGCACGAATGCGATATAACTTTGAAATTACAGATAAAATCTCAACAAGAAGCTATAGCTTTAAATGATGATAAGGATTTTGCAAATTGTAAAATTTATATTAGGAAAAATCAACAGGGTATTGTATTTATAAGAGATGAGAAAGTATTTAATTCACCCGATTATTTTTGTAGCACAATGTGTGGCAACCAAACGATATTTGAGTGGGGAGATATCTATAAAAAGGAAATGCAATAATGCTTTATGATGTTAAAAAATTAAATGAAAATGATTATAAAAAAGAATGTGCAAAGCTTCTTATTGCTTTTGAAAATTCAAATTATAAACATATATTGCTTAAGGAGAATGTATGAATAATAAAATAGTCATATTGATATTATGTTTAATACAAATACTTTTTGCAAATCAAAACATACAAGAATGGAGTGGTGTATATGGTTTTTCTGAAAATATAGATTCGCAAGATATAGATTTATCAAAAAGTAGGCAACAAATTTTTCGCTTTTTAGAGTGCAATAATGAAATTTGCTTGGCTGAATATGAATCTTTGTATAAATATTCTACTTGCAAAATACACAAATATGATAAATTATTGCACTTAAAAATACTTTCTCCAAATCAAGCAATTTTATATTTAAAAATAAAAGATGAAAATAATGTAGAAAAAATGTGCAAAGTGCTCTTGCAAAAAACACAAAAAGGTTTTAGATCAAAAAATCCTTTGAATGCAATAGAATCTTGTAATATAAGTTTATCTATTTTTAAATCTTGTGGTGCAGGGACTAATCCAGATTGGACTATGGAGTTTATAAAGGAATAATAATGAATATTGAAACTTTAGATGATGAAACTTATGCGATCCTTTTAGGAGTTTTAATTTGTAATATTAAAGTAGATATAAAAAGTTCTTTATTTTAGAGTGGTAATTTTTTAAAGCCTTATGGTGATGGCGGTAAAAGTATAGCCGTTGGTTTTGGATTAGATTTAAAAGTTAATTCTCTAAATACCATCACTTGTTTATATAAAAATATTTTTGGGGATAATTGGCAAATATCTAATGAAGAAAAAGACATTTTAGAAAAACTGCGAACTAATGCAATTACTACAACACAAGCAATTGAAAAACTAGAAAAACTAACAATACTTAGTCTTGATTTAAAAACACAAGATAATGCCTATAAATTATTTTCCCTAACACTGCAATCATATGAAAATAAAATTGACAATAAAATTTCAAAATCTTATGAAAGAATCGCTTTGGTATCTAGGGCTTATAATTATTATGGAGAATTACTTCTAGGAGCCGTTAGGCAACAAAATAGGTTTTTAATTTGGTTTTATTTACGATATACAACCAACACTTCAAACGGGAGAGAATTATTGGGACTTACAAAAAGGAGATGGTGGGAGTCGGAAATCTTTAAATTATATAATGGAATATCTTTTGAGAATATTTTAGAAATATTTCAGTGTCTCAATATTGTCACATTTAATAAAAAAATAATTTACAAGCATATAGAAGAATATGAAGCAAGAAATTTAACTCAAGAAAATATTCAGATATTTAAGAATGATTCTAAAAATAGAGATCTTGATAAGTATTTTAAATTTACATATGAATACATCACTACCATCCTTAAGCCTCATTTAGATTACCTAAACACCCTCACTCAAAAAAAATTTTAGCTTAGATAATATTTATTGTATTGCTAATTATTGTGAGAATTTAGGTGCTAATAAATTGGATAATGTTGCCTTGCTTAATAAAACTTTAAGACAAAAGTTTGAAAAACTAGAAGCAAATACACCCCATAATATTCTTATACTCTATCCAAATCCTACTCCATCTATTATACAAATAAAACAACCTAAAAATACTTTTATTACCCTACTTATAGGAGCAAAAGCAAAAATAGATTGCACTAAATTGATAGAAGATCAATGTGAGCTAATGTATTTAAAATATGATCCAACACAAGAAGAACAACAAGCAATTAATCCACAAGTTTTTTCTTGTAGCACCCAAGAAGAACTTATTTTAAAAAAAGAAAATGAAATATACTTTAAAACAGTAAAAAACAATATATCATATTTTATTAATAAAAACGATGGGATTTTAAAAGTTGCTCTTACTAGCAATGAAGAAAATGCTATAGAATTATACAGTTTTGCTAAAGAAAATCAATTTAAAATTTTACAAGATAAAGCTTCAAAGATGCTAAAAATCTATTTAAAACTAGAAAGATATAGTAGCGAAGAGATTTTATTACATAGAGGGGAAATTTTGAATTAACACTCAATAATCTTAAGATTTTAGATAAAAATGGAAATAATCATGAAACCATCACTAAAGTATTTCTTCATAATTGTGAGAATAGAAGGATTTATGAAAGTTTAAAGTTAGAGTATCAAGAAGGCATTTATAAGAGCAGTTTCAAGATTGATTTAATTTTAGATGAAAACTCTTCTTTTTTTAAAAGGGCTACAAAATGTATTATAGCTACAAAAACCTTAGAAGGCTTTAGCACAAGTCAAATACATAAAATTGGAAATGTGGCAATAGTCTCTTTAAGTTCTGCAGATAAGCAAGGAGGTTATTATACTTTTACAAATAAAGTAAGCATGCAAGATTTTGGATAAAATCTTTATTTAGATACTGAGACAAATGGGTATGAAAAACAAATAAAAAATTCAAGAAAGAATTTATATATCACAAATTTGAAAGCTTATAAAGAAAAAGAACAGCAAAATACTACTGATAAAATCCCTTACAATAAAACTATTTTTGTTAGAGCTTACTTAAATAATGAGGAGAAATTTTTCTTCGATGAGGCAATTAAATGGGCATATTGTATAAAAAAAGAAGAGGAATTAGAATGTAATCAATCTAAAATTAAAATTTTAGAAAATCTTCAAGGAAATGATATAACCTTTAATACTTCTATGCTTTCACAAGATGATAGGAATAAACTTTATAATATGAATGAAAAATATCAATTAATCTTATTTGCTTATTTTAGCGCACCTGCATTTAAAACAACACAAGGAATAACACATTTAGTGTTAAAATGACTAAAGATTTAAACTATACAAAACAAGGCCATTGAACTTACCCTCTCAAATATAAAAGATAAAGAACAAATTTATTTAAAAGCCCAAAAGGATTATGATGAATTAGTACAACATAATTTCACTCAAAGAATCTTAAATGATAAAGATTCTATAGTGGATGGAATTTATAATGAAAGGATTAAAAAGGTTCATACTCAAACCATAGACTTAGCTAAAAATGTCAATGTAGGAGGAGAATACTTAACTAATGTAGGCTTATCTAAAGATACCATAGTAGGATTAAGCAATACCTTAAATGTAGGAGTAGATAATAAAGTAAGAGTGGCTAAAAACTCTCATGAATATGTAGGAGAAAACAAAGATATAGAAATAGGTGCTAATCAAAA
>NZ_MJYF01000069.1:0-28812 GCF_001763175.1 Campylobacter sp. BCW_4332
CAAAAAAGGAAATGAAAGTATAACCAATTAAACTTAAAAGGGGATTAAATAAAGGATTAAATAATATAAATATTTGTGTAAGTATTTATATAAGTATTTGGTGGGTTAAAAAATGGGGGTTATATTTTAATGATAATAAAAAATGCAAGATATAATATACTATTATTAGGATTAAAAGGCTTGACTTAGGGAAGATAAATTCCCTAAGTTTAGAAATATTTAAAAAATTTTAATATTTTAAAAAATACTCTTGAATTTTTTTAGGATCACTTGTTTTTGTAAGCGCTAACATAAGCAAAACTCTTGCTTTTTGAGGATTCAAATCTTCAGCACTAATAAAACCTAATTTTTCATCTGAATCACTCACAGCAACACGACCTGCTACAACCCTTGAACTTACAACAACATCAAGTCCTTTTTTTATAAGCTCTTTTAAAACATTTTTTTGATCTTCATGTATACTTCCTGCACCACTTCCTGCAACAACTATGCCCTTAGTTCCATGTTCAAATAAAGCTTTTGCAGCGACACCGCTACCATCATTTGAATAGCTATAAAGAATATCTACTTTTGGCAAACTTGTGAGTTTGCTTACATCAAAAGGAGCGTTTTTTGCATGGGCTTTAGTAACATTATTATAGAAAAAGACTTTACCATCTACTATATAACCCAAATCCCCAAAATCAGGAGAAGAGAAAGCATCAACATTTAAACTATGGGTTTTTACCACGCCTCTAGCACTTAAAATTTTATCATTCATAGCTACCATAACACCCTTGCCCTTAGACTCTTTATCAGCAGCTAATGCTACAGCATTGTAAAGATTTTTTGGCCCATCTGCACTTATAGCAGTTGATGGACGCATAGCGCCAACTAAAACTACAGGCTTATCACTTTTAATGGTTAAATTTAGAAAATAAGCAGTTTCTTCCATGGTATCAGTACCATGAGTTATAACCACACCATCCATCCCTTCAGCAAAAAGCTTATTGATTTCTTTAGCAAGCTTTAGCCAAATTTCATCACGCATATTTGAACTATCAATATTTGCTATTTGTTCCCCACTAATATTAGCTAAATCTTGAATTTGTGGAACCGCTTTGATTAAAACATCTACACCAACAACCCCAGCTGTATAACCTGTTGTAGCAACAGCACTATCAATAGAACCTGCTATCGTTCCACCTGTTGCTAAAATAGCAATCTTTGGTTTAGCTTCTGCCATACATGCTCCTATAGATAAAAATACTAATATACATAATAGTAACTTTTTCACATTTCTCCCCTTATTTTGTTAAAATTCGTTTCATTAATGAAACTTATATAATATTAATAAATAATAAATAAAAATTTTATAAAATTTATAAAATTTCTTTAATAACAAATTGTGGAGTTACCAATCCTCTAAATTCATTCTTAGAAATACTTCCAAGCAAAGAAATATTTTGATTCAATTCTGGCTCTTTATCAAAATTAAAAAATAAAGCTTCTATGGTTTTATTTTCCTTGGTTAAAATAAGCTTTAAGTGTTTTTCATCTTTACCTAGAAGTTTTTTATTTTTTACACAAAGATTTTCTAAAACAAAAAAAGGTCGTGGATTTTTATGTCCAAAAGGTTCAAAAGATTCTAAAATTTCAAGCATTTCGAAATCAATTTCGCTAGGTTCTAAGATTCCTAAAATTTCATCCGTATCCAAAAATTCACTTTCAGAAATTTGCGAACATTCTTTTTTGATTTTATTTTTAAATTGTTCAAAATTTTCAGAGTTTAAACTGATTCCAGCAGCACCTTTATGACCACCATAATTGCTTAATATAGAATTTGTCTTAGAAATTAAAGCTAAAATATCAATCTTACCAACACTTCTTGCACTGCCTTTTAAGTGTTCTTCATTTTGAGAAAATACAAAAGCAGGTTTATTAAAATATTTAGCTAAACGACTTGCCACAATCCCTAAAACCCCTTCATGCCAATTTAAACCCGATACCACAATACAAGAATCGTTTTCATCGATTTGATTTAAACTATCTTCAAAAAGCTGTTTTTCTTCATCTTTACGACTTTCATTAAAACTAACAATTTGCTCTAGATATTCTAAAGCTTTATTAAAATCTTTAGTGTGTAAAAATTCATAAGAAATACTTGCATCATCCATTCTTCCAGCGCTATTTATAAGTGGAGCAATTAAAAACCCTATATTATCAAGAGCAAATTTATCCTTTTGATAATAATGCTTAATAGCCCTAAAAGCAGCTCTTTTGGATTTGTTAATATGATCTATACCACGCCTTACTAAAGCACGATTTAAATCTCTAAGCTCCATCATATCTGCAATAATTGCAATCGCCAAAAGTTCTAAAAATTTACTCATATCGTATTTAAGCTTGCAAACTTCTTTTAAAGCTGCTATCAAATACCATGCCACTTGAGCTCCACAAATTTCAATTTCTGGAAAATCACAATCTTTTTGCTTTGGATTGATAATGGCAAAAGCATCAGGCAAAACATCTTGGGGCATATGATGATCAGTGATAATCAAATCTATATTTTTTTCTTTGCAGAGTTTGGCTGCTTCAATAGCAGCTATTCCATTATCTACTGTTATTATTAAATTTACATCAAGTTCGTTGATAATCTCAGCATTTAATCCATATCCATCTTTAAAACGATTTGGAATTCTTACTATATAATCAAAACCTATATCATCGAAAAATTCTGCCATAATAACACAAGAAATGATTCCATCAACATCATAATCCCCTACTATGGCGACTTTCTCATTTTTTTCTACAGCTTCTTTGATGCGATTAGCTGCTTTATATGCATCCTTTAAACAGCATGGCAAAGGCAGATCACAAAGTTTGGTATGCAAATCTTTTTCAAAGCGTGAAGCCAAAATTTTTTTAATTTCATTTTTATTAATTATCTTCATAGTTTATAGCTGCCTTGATAAAACCGCAAATCACAGGATTAACATGCTCAAGTCTTGATGTAAATTCTGGATGAAACTGCACAGCCAAGAAAAAAGGATGACAGTTAAGCTCAACTGCTTCGATCAATCCTTTGCTTTCACCACTTACAATCAAACCGTGTTTTTCAAAATCTGCTCTATATTTTGGATTTGCTTCATAGCGATGACGATGGCGTTCTTTTACACTTTTTGCTTCATTATAAACCTTAGCCAAAAGGGATTTTTCCTTAATATCGCATTTATAAGCTCCTAAACGCATAGTTCCGCCTAAAGGAGTTTTTGCAGTACGAATTTGTTTTTCTCCATTTGTATCCATAAATTCATCAATCAAATAAACCACAGGATTTTGGCATTTCTCATCAAATTCACTTGAATTTGCATCTTTAAGTTTTAATACATTTCTAGCAACTTCCACCAAAGTAAGCTGCATACCTAAACAAATTCCTAAAAAAGGAATTTTATTTTCTCTTGCGTATTGAATGGCTTTTATCTTACCTTCTACACCACGATATCCAAATCCCCCCGCAACTAAAATTCCACTCACATCTTTAAATACTTCAGCACTTTCCATATTTTCAAGTTTTTCACTATCTACCCATTTTAACTCCACTTTAGTATCTAGAGCTGCGCCTGCGTGTATAATAGCTTCAGTAAGGCTTTTATAGCTTTCTTTTAAATCCACATATTTGCCTACAAAAGCGATTTTAACTTCATTGCTTGGAGCTATAACTCTTTTTACCAAAGAGTCCCAATTTTCCATGTTAGGTTTTAAATTTTTCAAATCCAAAATTTCAGCAATAGGGCTTAAAATATCTTGCTTTAAAAAATTAAGTGGAATTTGATAAATACTAGCCGCATCAACACTTTCTATCACGCAATTTTTTTCCACCCCACAAGAAATAGCAATTTTATCTTTTAAATCTCTATCAAGAGCTTTTTCACTACGACAAATAATCATATCAGGACTAATGCCTATGCGTCTTAACTCGCCTACACTATGTTGAGTTGGCTTTGTTTTTAATTCTCCTGTAGCCTTGATAAACGGTACTAGAGTAAGATGAATATTCATAGCATTATTTTTACCCACTTCCAAACGCAAAGCACGAATAGCTTCTAAAAAAGGCAAGCCTTCTATATCCCCAACAGTTCCGCCTATTTCAACGATGAGTATATCTTTGCCTTCTCCTGCTTTTTTAATGCGATCTTTGATTTCTCCTACTATATGAGGGATAACTTGAATGGTTTTGCCAAGATATTCTCCACGCCTTTCTTTTTCAATCACACTTTGATAAACGCGTCCTGTAGTAAAGTTATTATCTTGAGATAAACTCTCATCCAAAAAACGCTCATAATGTCCCAAATCAAGATCCGTTTCTGCTCCATCATCAGTTACAAAAACTTCCCCATGCTCAAAAGGACTCATGGTGCCTGGATCGACATTGATATAAGGATCAGCTTTTAAAATACTCACTTTAAGCTCTGAATTTTTTAAAAGTGTTGCGATAGAAGCAGCAGCTATCCCTTTACCCAAAGAACTTAAAACTCCGCCTGTTACAAAAATATATTTTGTTTGTTTCATTGATAATAAGCCTTATTTTTTTATCTAATTATAGCTTGATAAAACTTTTTATTTCATTAGAATTTTAAGTAAAAAATGCAAGAATTATAAAAAATATTTTTATCAAAAAAGGAATAAGCATGCAAATCACTTTACTTTTTCACACTCCATTATCTATTTGTTCTCATGCAACAAGAACTTGTTGGCAAAGCTTTGAAAAAGGCGATTGCGGTGGCGAAAAAGATAAAGAACTTATCGATCGCGTGGGTAATAAATTCAAACACGCTTCAACCTTAGAACATCTAAACTATACTTTTTATATACAAGGAATTTCAAGAGCTTGTTTGCAAGAAGTTGCAAGACACCGTCACACTAGTCCTAGTGTAAAAAGCACGCGTTATACCTTAAAAGAACTTCGCAATGAAGCTGAATTTAAAACAGGAGATTTTGAAAATGCAAGCCGTTATCTTGTGCTTTGTGGCAATGAAGAGGTTGATAACGCAAGTATTAAAGCCTTAGAAAATTTACGCACTATTTTACAAAAAAGCATTAGTCTAGATATAGCCAAATACTGCTTACCAGAAAGTTATAAAACCGAACTTACACTAACGATTAATGCAAGAAGTTTGCAAAATTTCATATCTTTGCGTAGTTCAAAATCAGCTCTTTGGGAGATTAGAAATTTAGCAAATGCTTTATTTGAAGCCTTACCACAAGAACACAAATTTATATTTGAACATTGCCTACATAAAGATATAGAATAAATCATACTAATTTTATCTTATTTAAAATATTTTTATGCTACCATTTATAAAATCAAGCTTTATGCAAGTATATTTTCATATACCTTGTGCTTGATTATAGTTTCTTATAAGGACTTTTTATGGATAAACAATTTTTTCAAGATTTTTTAATGCTTTCACAAGCTCATACTATAGCTACTCTTGCTATGCTTTGTGTTGCTTTTTACGCATTAAAAAAAATGCGGGATATAAAAATCAATTTTTCTCTTCGCATGCTATTTGCGCTTTTAATGGGTTTGGGGTTTGGTTTTGCTTTGCAATATTTGGCAAATTTTCCAGATGCTAAAGAAGCAAGTAATATTCTTTGGTATAGTGAAACAAAACATTGGTTTGCATTTGTAAGTTCTGTTTTTGTAGCTTTTATAAAAATGTTGGTTGTTCCCCTTGTAAGCATTTGCATTATAAAAGTAATTATAGAAATTGATAAAAATATCAAAATATCCTCCTTGCTTGGAATAAGTCTTTTTTGGATACTCTTTAGCACAGCCATAGCTGCAACCTTGGGTATATTTTTAGGTTATAGTTTTGATTTAGGAAGTAATTTTGCTATACATGAAGGAGATAAACAAATTCGCGAAATTCAAACTTTTTCAAATATTATACTAGGGCTAATACCTAGCAACATCATTACAGCTATTAATAAAGAAAATATTATAGCTATTGTCATTTTTTCTTTTTTTGTAGGAATTAGTGCTAAAAAAATTTCTAAAAAAGAAGAGTATGAACAAGCCTTTAAAAGTTTTCATAATTTTATCCTAATCTTTTATAATATTATGATGAACATGACTGCTACAGTTATTAGATTTATGCCTTATACTGTAGTTTGTATGATGGCTAATGTGCTTTTAAGCAATGGTTTTGAAGCTATCAAAACAGCTGGGCTTTTTATAATGCTTATTTATATGGCTATGTTTATAATGTTTGGGGTGCATTTTTTACTTCTTGCTTCACAAGGGCTAAACCCTATAAAATATGCAAAAAAAGCATTTCCTGTATGGTTATTTGCATTTAGCTCAAGATCTTCTTTGGGCACTTTGCCTATGACCACTTCAACTTTGCAAAATAAATTTGGAGTTAATTCAGCTATAGCTAATTTTGTAGCATCTATAGGTACAACAACAGGACTTAATGGTTGTGCAGGATATTTTCCAGCTTTAGCGGCAGTTTTTGTAGCTTTTGCTACACATACACATATTGATTTTACATTTGCTTTAATGATAGTTTTGGTAGCTGTTATTGGATCCTTGGGTATAGCTGGGGTACCTGGAAGTGCAACTATGGCAGCTTCTATTATGCTAGCAGGGATTGGATTTGGTAATAATTTTGTCATGCTAAGTTTGATTTTAGCCATAGATCCTATTATAGATATGGCAAGAACAGCAAGCAATGTCTCAGGAGCTATGACTTCGGCACTTTGTACTGCAAAAAATCTAAAAGCTCTAGATAAAGAAATTTACAATTCTTAATCTTTTAAAACCCAATGCTTTTCATTGGGTTTTAGTATTTATTGGCAACCTTCACATTCTATGCTACGATCTGCAACATTAACTTTTTCACTATCAGGGCTTTCGCTTCTTAAATAATAAGTAGATTTTACTCCAAGCTCCCAAGCGAGTTGATAAATTTCATTTAAATATCCCCCACTTGCTTTATCAAGTGATAAAAAGATATTTAAACTCTGCCCTTGATCGATCCATTTACCACGCACAGCAGCAGCCTTTACAAGAATTTTTTGATCAAGTTCGTAGGCTGGAGTATAGTATTGCCAAGTATCAAGGCTTAAATTTGGCACAACAACAGGTATCATACCACTTAAATTTTGTTCAAACCACTTTCTTTTGTAAACAGGTTCTATAGTCTGCGTAGTACCCACCAAGATAGAAATAGAAGAAGTAGGCGCAATGGCCATCAAATAACCATTTCTCATACCATCTTTTTTAACTTTTTCTCTAAGTTTAACCCAGTCGCATTCACTTTGATCAAATAAGCCTTCTCTTAAAGTTAAAGCTTTAGCCTTAGGACTTGCTACATCAATAGGAAAAATCCCCTTGCTCCAATTTGATCCTTCAAAATCTTCATAAGAACCTTTTTCAAGAGCTAAATTTGAACTCGCATTAATAGCTTCAAAGCTAATTTGCTCCATAATCTCATCGATTTTATTTAAATGCTCATCGCTTCCCCAATGAATCTTAGCCTCAGCAAGCATTTGTGCTTCACCCATCACTCCAAGTCCTATGGCGCGAGATTTTAAATTTGTATCTTTTACTTTTCTATGAGGATAAAAATTTAAATCAATTACATTATCAAGCATACGAATAGCCGTTGGCACAACACGCTCTATATCTTCTTTAGTATATACTTTGCTAAGATTTATACTTGCTAAATTACAAACGGCTGTTTTTCCATCATTTTTATATTTTTCCACTATATAAACTTTATTACCATCAATGCTATCTAAAGTTGATATTTTTTTGGCTGGTTTTTCATATCCCCCATCGATCACAACCTTTTGCTCTTCATCAAAATGAAGCTCATCTCCATTTTCAAAAACTACTTTAATTTGATAATAATTTGGCTCGGTATTTTGAAAAATTTCAGTACATAAATTTGAACTTCTAATAATTCCTACATGAGCATTTGGATTTGCTCTATTAGCACTATCCTTAAAACATAAAAATGGCAAGCCTGTTTCAAAATAATTTAGCAAAATTTTCTTCCAAAGCTCTTTAGCTTCTACGATTTCTTTGGTAATGCTTTCATCTTTTTCATATTCTTCATAGCGTTTTTCAAAAGCCTCGCCATATAAATCACACAAATCCGCTGTATCTGCAGGATCAAAAAGAGTCCATTTATCATTAGCTCTTACTCTCTTCATAAAAAGATCATTGATCCATAAAGCAGGGAAAAGTTCATGAGCACGGCGTCTTTCTTCACCTGAATTTTTACGCAAATCAATAAAATCACTTATATCCATGTGCCAAGGCTCTATATAAACCGCTATAGCCCCTTTTCTAGTACCTAGTTGATCTACTGCCACGGCAATATCGTTGGTAATTTTCAAGAAAGGTATAATCCCTCCTGCGGCATTTTTATGCCCATCTATGCTTCCACCCATAGCACGCACTTTAGACCAATCCCAACCTATACCACCACCAAATTTAGAAAGTAAAGCCATTTCTTGATAAGAATCAAAAATACCTTCAATATTATCAGGGGTTGATCCTATATAACAAGAGCTAAGTTGATGGCGCGTTGTCCTAGCGTTTGATAAAGTTGGAGTTGCAAGCATGAGTTCAAATTTAGAAATAAGATCATAAAATTTCTTTGCCCATTCTTGGGGATTAAATTCATTCTGCGCTAAAAACATCGCAATGGCCATAAACATTTGTTGAGGAAGTTCTATAGGCATACCTTTACTATCTTTAATCAAGTATCTATCATATAAAGTTTTAATACCAAGATAAGTAAATTGCATATCGCGTTCAGGCTTAATATAAGCATTTAAATCATCTAAATCGTATTTTTCTTTAAGACCAAGTAAAATTCTTCCTTCTTTTTCGCCCTTTTCAAAATATTCACGCAAATGATTATAGCGATTCATACCATTAACTTTCTTATACAAATCAAATAAAAAAAGTCTAGCTGCAACAAAGGTCCAATTTGGACAATCAATATCTATCTTATCTACCGCGGTTTTAATTAAAGTTTTTTGAATTTCTTCAGTTGAAATTCCATCGCGAAATTGAATCTTTGCATCGAGTTCAAGTTCGCTTAAATTCACACCTTCTAAATCTTTTACAGCATCAGAGGTGCATTTTTTAATCTTAGAAATATCCAATTCTTCTGTGCGACCATTTCTTTTAATAACTTTCATTGCCTTCCTTGCTTTTTATTTAAATGTTCTTTTAAAAATTGCATCAACATTTTTTGTATAGTAGTTATAATCGAAACATTTTCTTACATCCTCTTCGCTCAAACTTTTTCTTAAATCCTCATCCTCTAAAAGTGCCAACAAAAACAAACTTTCATTTTTTTCATTGATAGCAGCCTTGCCATTTTGCAAATCCGCCCAAACTTTCATAGCATTTCTTTGAACTATTTTATAAGCTTCTTCACGACTAATGCCTTTAAATGGAAGCTCTAAAAGCACCCTCCCTGAAAATACAAGCCCGCCTGTAAGATTTAAATTTTTCATCATATTTTCAGGATAAACCAAAAGCTTATCAACCATATTTGTAAGACGCATAAGCATAAAATCAGCCGTGATAAAAGCATCAGGCAAAATAAATCTTTCGACACTAGAATGAGATATATCTCTTTCATGCCAAAGTGCAACATTTTCTAAAGCTGGAGTTACAAAAGATCTAAGCACACGACAAAGCCCTGTGATATTTTCACTTAAAACGGGATTTCTTTTATGTGGCATAGCTGAACTTCCCTTTTGTCCTACACTAAAATACTCTTCAGCCTCATAAACTTCAGTTCTTTGAAAATGTCTTATGGCTACAGCGATTTGCTCACAACTTGAAGCTAAAATCGCAATAGCAGAAATAACTTGAGCGTAACGATCTCTTTGAATCACCTGATTTGAAACAGGAGCGGCTTTAAGACCTAAATTTTTACAAACTTCTTCTTCAAATTCCAAAGGTGCATGAGCAAAATTTCCCATTGCACCGCTGATTTTTCCATAGCTTATCACTTCTTTTGCATGTTCTAAAAGCTCTTTTGCATGCAAAATTTCATCATACCAAATAGCTAACACCAAACCAAAAGTGATAGGCTCTCCATGAATTCCATGACTTCTTCCTACCATTAAGGTGTTTTTATGCTCCAAAGCACGCTTTTTGATCACTTCTAAAAGTAAAGAAACATCTTCTAAAATAAGCTCCAAACTCTCTTTTATCTGTAAAGCAACAGCTGTATCTATACAATCAGAACTTGTCATTGCATAATGCACAAAACGACTCTCTTCTCCCAAACTTTCACTTACACTTGTAAGAAAAGCGATAACATCGTGTCTTGTGGTTTTTTCTATTTCATCTATTCTTGCAATATCAAATTTTGCATTTTTAAGAATTTTTTCGCAGTCTGTGTCATCAATGAGACCGAGTTTATTCCAAGCTTTTACAGCGGCTAATTCTACTTTTAACCACGCATCATATTTTGCTTGCATGTCCCATTTTTTAGCCATGATTTCTCTGCTATATCTTTCAACCATCTTTGAAACCTTTTTAGCTATAATTTTATATTTTAAAAAACGGAAATTATATCAAATTATCCTAAGAAAGTTATTAAATGGCCTACATAAAAATAAAACTCTCAAACAATGGAAAAAAGGCGTTTCAAGTCCTTATGGAAAATTTAAAAATTAGCATAAATGAAGCACAAAAACTCATAGACAAAAAAAGACTTTTTTGTAATGGAATTTTAGTAGAAGAAAAGAATAAAATTTTAAATGGTTTAGTAGAGCTTATAGTCTATGAAAACAACCCCAAAGGAGTAGAAATTGTCTTTGAAAATGAAGACTTTGCCATACTTGAAAAAGAAAGTGGGATCTTAAGCCATCCAAATGGTAGACATTGCAAATACAGTCTTAGTGATGAAATTTGGCATCTTTGGGGAAAAGAAGCTTGCGTAACACACAGGCTCGATAAAGAAACGAGCGGACTTATACTTATAGCCAAAAACAAAAAAGCACAAATTGATCTTAAAAGCTTATTTGAAAAAAAACTAGTTCAAAAAGAATACCTTGCTCTAGCTCATGGAAAAATAGAAGAAAATTTTATAGTTGATAAAGCTATAAATTTAACTAAAAACTACGATGATATAAAAACAAGAATGCAAATTTGCAAAGAAGGAAAACAGGCTATCACTGAATTTGAAATTTTAGAATACTTTCCTAAAATCAACGCTACTCTTTTACTTTGCAAACCCTTAACAGGCAGGCAACACCAAATAAGAGTGCATTTGCACTATAAAAACCATACCATTTTAGGAGATCCGCTTTATGGGCTTAGCAAAGAACAAATCGAAAGCATTTTAGATGAAAAATTAAATCCTAAAGAACGCTTAAAACTTACAGGTGCCTTGCGTTTGTGTTTGCATTCTTATCGTTTGAAATTTCAATATAAAAATCAAAATTTTGATATCAACTCAAAAATAAACATAAAAGAAATTTTCAACAATTCCATAAAATAAAATGATGTTTCACTACGCTACAATCAATCACTTTTTTACCAAATTTTAAAACAAAAAAAATAATTCTTGCTAAAACTTTAAGTATAATTAAATAAAAAAGCGAGATTTTCTAATGAAATTTGTTAATTTTATACAGGATCAAAAACCCAATCTAGGAGTACTAAATTCTAGTGGAAAAATTGTAAGTTTTGCTGATCTTGGCATTGAAACTAACGATATGAATGAATTTATTATCTATTTTGATAAATTTAAACACAAGCTTACAGACTTGGATTCTAAAATAGCCTATGAAATTCCAAAAGAAGATTATCTAGCTCCTATTATAGAACCTCGTCAAGATATTATATGTCTTGGGATTAATTTTTTAGATCATGCCAAAGAATCTGCCAAATTTAAGGGTGAAAAATTTGAAGAAAGAGAATATCCTGTATATTTTGGAAAACGCTGCAATCAAGCTACGCCACCTTTTGGTGATATACCTTTACATGCAGATGTAACTTCTCAGCTTGATTATGAATGTGAGCTTGCATTTATTTTAAGTAAAGATGCTTATAAAATCAAAGCTAAAGATGCAAAAGATTATATCTTTGGCTATACTATTATCAATGAAATTTCAGCTCGCGAACTTCAAAAACGCCACAAACAATTCTACCGAGCAAAAAGTCTTGAAGGTAGCACTATAATGGGACCTTATATCACAAGTGTAGATGAAATTTCTTATCCTCCTAAACTCCAACTTCAAAGCTATGTCAATGATGAACTGCGCCAAAACTCTAACACCCAATTGTTTATTTTTGATATTGCTTATGTCTTAGAAGAACTTAGCGCGGGCATGCTTTTAAAAGCTGGAAGTATTATATCTATGGGAACTCCTAGTGGAGTGGGCATGGGGTTAAATCCACCTACTTTTTTAAAATCAGGAGATAAAGTACGTTGTGTCATAGAAAATTTAGGAGAACTTTGCAATAAAATAAAAAAACTTTAAATAAAAAATATCAATATATTAAACAATTTACCAAAATTAAAGTATAATGACATTCTGAGAAATTTAAACTTAAGGTAGAAATTTATTATGAAAAAAATAATAATAATTTTATGTTTATCTTATGCAAATATAGTCTTTGCAGTAGATATGATAACCCCTATTCCAAATTCCATCCCTTATGATAAAGAAAAAGCTAAGCTTGGAAAAAGTCTTTATATGGATAAAAGCTTATCCAAAGATGGAAAAGTTTCATGTAATACCTGCCATAGGCTTGATCAACACGGCGTTGATGGACTTGAATTTTCAATAGGAGTTGATAATCAACTTGATAAACCTTTTAACACTCCTACAACCTTTAATTCTGTGTTTAATTTTGTGCAATTTTGGAATGGCAGAGCCAAAGATTTAGCAGAACAAGCAAAAGTGCCTTTTTTTAATCCAAAAGAAATGGGACTAAGTCCTGAACTTCTTTTACAAAAAGTTAATTCTAATGAAGATTATGTAAAAACTTTTAAAAAACTTTATGGAGAAGTTACGGTAGAAAACATAGCTCTTGCAGTTGCAGAATTTGAAAAAACCTTAATCACTCCAAATTCTCCTTTTGATCGCTATCTTAGCGGAGATCAAAATGCTATTTCAGCTCAAGCTAAAAAAGGTTATGAAGATTTTAAAGCTAATGGCTGCATTTCTTGTCATCAAGGTCAAAATATAGGTGGAAATATGTTTCAAAAAATCGGTATTTTTGAAGAATACCCAAATCAAGAAGATTTAGGACGCTATGAAATCACAAAAAGAGAAGCTGATAAAATGATATTTAAGGTTCCTAGTTTAAGAAATATAGCCAAAACCGCGCCTTATTTTCATGATGGTTCTATACCTACTTTAGATGCTTGTGTTCAGTTTATGGCTTACTATCAACTAGGAAAATTTTTAGATCAAAAAACAGTTGATAATATAGTTGCATTCCTAGAAAGCTTGACAGGAGAATATCATGACAAATAAAAAAAGTTCATTTTTGATAAAATTTATTATTTTATCTACGCTAGTTTTAGCTTTTATTCTTGTTTTGCTAGGTATTATTTTTAACAACTACTCCTCATCTAAAGATAATAAAGACTTAATAAACATAGTTCAACAGCTACAAATTTCAGATGAAAAAATCAATTCCGTTTTTCAAAATAGTTTTAATTTTATTAACTATGATCCAAGTGTTCAAGCAATAAAAAAAATGCAAGAAAACTTTAAAAAACTTAAAACTTTTGGGATTGATATAAGCAAAGCGGAAGAAATTTTTAATGCCAAACTAATCCAGCTTAATTATTTCAAATCCGCAAATTCCATAGCGGTAAATTCAAAACTTTATTTGTTTGAGTTAGCTAAAAATTATTTTGAAGAATTAGAACAAAACCATGAAACAAATAAAAACAACTATAGAACAATGAGTTCTATGTTAAGCGTTCTTTCAACTGAAAGTATTTTGCAAAAAACAACACTCAATCAACTCAACAGCCTTATGAAAGAAATCAAAAACGATACAAAAAGTGAAAATTTACAACTTTTTCTAAAACACTATAAAATGATTGTAAAACAGATTTCTATTATGCAAGATAATTCTTCTATTTATGAGAATAATTCTCTTATGAAAGAGTTAAAACAACTTAACGCTTTCACTCAAAATGCTGTAGAACAATCTAATTTATTTAAATTTTATATCGCTTTAACAGTATTTGGAATCACTCTTGTATTATTTGTATTTTTTATTTTATTAACACTAAAAAAAGTCATCATGCCAATTCATACTTTAGAAAAACTAAGCGCTAATTTAGCTAGTAAAGAAGCCAATCTACACTCTCGTTTAAATATAGATCCAAAAAGCGAACTTGGACAAAGTGCTCAATATATTAATTCATTTATATCCACCGTTCAAAACTCAATCATAGAAGCCATAGAAAATGCTAAATCAAGTCATCAAAATTCACAAAAGCTCAAAAACAACTCTATGATGCTTGAAAACAGTTCTAATTCACAACATGAACAAATTCAAGGCGTTAAAGAAATCACCTATGTCCTAGATGATCATATCAATCTTGCGGGAAATTTAGCACAAGAAAGCATAGAAAATATGCAAGATATGCACATACTGATGGATAAGGTAGAACTTACTCTATCTGAACTTGTAAATTTAATAAATGAAAATAATGAAAAAGAGCAAAATATAGTAGCCAATATGGATAATCTAACTCAAAGTGCAGATAATATCATAGAAATTACAAGTTCTATTAGAGATATAGCCGATCAAACCAATTTACTTGCCTTGAATGCAGCTATTGAAGCTGCAAGAGCGGGCGAACATGGACGGGGTTTTGCAGTTGTTGCTGATGAAGTAGGTCAACTTGCCGATAAAACAAGTAAATCTCTTTTAAATATAAATGCTACTGTTAATGCTATAGTCCAACAAATCAATGACAACAAAGCCTTGATGGATCTTATCCATGATTCTATGAAAGAAACCTCTTTAAAAACCAATGATTTACAACAAGAACTTGTAAATTCTATGCATAAACTAGAAAGCTCTATAGAATCAACCCAAACCATGAAAGATAAAAGCATGGAAGTAAAAGATAAAATGCTTATCCTAGGAACAAGCATAGACAAGGTTAATGAACTTGCAAATTCTGTTAAAGATTTATCATCCGAAATCAATAATATCTCTCAAAATGTTCTAAATGGTGCGTCTAAACTCTCTGAAAAATTAAGTAGCTTTCAGTAACTTTTTTCGTGTTAATTTAAATTAACACGAAATTTTAATAAAAAATTTATCTTTAATTTATGTTTTTAAAGTAAAATTAACGGTTTTTATTTCATAAGGAGATACTATGGAGTTTCTTGAACTTTTATTAGTTTTAATCGCCTTGATACTGATTATCAAAAAACCAGAAAAAGAAAATTTGGCTTTTGGTTTAGTAATGGTAGCTTGGCTTTTAATGGTTTTTTTCTATGTTGGCCACAAAACAGGCGCACTATTAACAATAATGAATCTGTAAGGGAGGGCTAAATGAACGAAATCAATAAAACAAAAAATTTCTACACACTAATGTGTTTAGCAGGCTTTTTGATCATACTCTTACCTGTAGGTATTGCAAATTTTGTATTTGGTTATATGTTGGGTGATAGTCCCTGCACACTTTGCTGGGGACAAAGAGAAGCAATGATCTTTATCGGTGTGATGGCGCTTTTCATTGTTCGTTATGGTATGAAAGGTAAATACCTTGCTGCTCTTTTAATCATGACAGCAGTAGGCCTTTATCAATCTTTTGCTCACTATGGCAATCACGCTCATAGAGATTTAGATCAAGGTTTTGGTTTAGCAGTTTTTGGTATCCATACTTATTTTTGGGCTGAAGTGGTATTTTGGGCTGTTGTATTGCTTTTAGGTGTGATTTTTGCTTTTGCTCCTAAATTTAATGCTTTTGAAGCAGAATTAAATGGAGAAAAATTTAGAAAATATACGAAATTTTCTCTCGCAGCTGTAGTTATCAGTGCGATTGTAGTAGCTTCAAATGTTTTCCAAGCTTTTGTAAGCACAGGAATTCCTCCTTATGTGGGACAAGGCGATCCTGTAAGATTTAGCTTAAATCCAAAATACATCATTTGGAGTAAAGAAGGTTGGAATGGTTTATGGCAAAATATTTCTTTCTTAGGAAAGCGCGATGTTAAAGCTCCTGATTATGCTTTTGCACCTGCAAGTGAAAAACTTGGCATAAAATTTGATAATGATATCAACAATGCTCCATTTGCAAAAATCAATGATGAGCTTAAAATCACAAATGAACAAACTATAAATTTTGACAAAGCCATCAATACTCTTGATTATATCAACAATGAATTTGTAGCAAGCTCTAAATGGGATGTGGCTTTCTTAGATAATAATTTTAGCGTTAAAGAAGGTTTTGAGCTTGATCCTTATTTTTCAGCTACTATCGATCCAATTATTGGCATCATACCTTATATGAACGATAAATTCATTCTTATGGGCTCAAACAAATCTTTCTTAAGATTTGCAAAAAATCTTAATGCAAGTGAAGAAGATATCGCTAAACAATACGCTGATTTTGTAAAAGGTAATGATAAATTTAAAGGCCAAGGCGAAGGTTTAGGTCGTGGAAGACTTGATACTGTAAGAGCAAAATTTAACCATGTAGCAAGCATGACTACAGATGGAAATTATCTTTATCTTGCAACTGTTCCAAACAACAAAGACGCTAAAACTTTTGTAATCTCTAAAATTTCTTTAAAAGATCGTGTTCTTTCAGGAGAATTTACTCCAAAAGCAAATCTTAAAGAAGGTAAAACTTTAGGCGATCTTTATGTAACTTCTATGACTTTTAAAGATGGAGAAATTTATGCACTAAGCAAAAATCACAATGTGATTGCCGTAATTGATCCAGTTAAGGAAGAAGTAGTAAAAACTATCGCTTTCCCAAGCTCTATCACTAATGCTAGAAGCATTTTCTTTAAAGATGGAAAAATCAACATTCTTTCTTATCAAGATGGAGCAAACAAGCTTTATACTCTAAACTAAGCTTTAAGTCCTAGTGAAAACTAGGACTTATATTTGATCTTATCTTTAAACCCTGCTTTTTCAAAACCTCTTAAACGAAGCAAACAACTATCGCACTCCCCACATGCTTCATCTTCACTCTCATAACAAGACCAAGTAAGTTCTAAAGGTACATTTTCTTTTAAGGCTAGTTCTACAATTTTAGCTTTGTTCAGTCTAACAAGCGGAGTTTTTATACAAACTTTGAAATTCTTACTCGTACCTTCATTGATAAATTCTTGTGCCTTTTGTATAAACTCATCAGTACAGTCAGGATAACCACTGCCATCTTCTTCTACCACCCCTATAAAAATACTCTCACAATTTTCCTTTTCAGCCAAAGATCCTGCTATGCTTAAGAAAATTCCATTGCGAAAAGGCACATAGGTGATAGGTGGGGTATCGCTTATGCAAAGCTCATTTTTAGGAATGTCTATACTTTTATCGGTTAAGGCATTACCCCCTATATCTTTGATAAAAGTCACATCTAAAATATAAGATTTTTCTACTTTTAAAGCCTTGCAAATTTGCTTAAAACATTCTCTTTCTTTCTCTTGAGTGCGTTGTTCATAATCAAAATGCAAAGCGATGATTTCATAACCTTCTTTTTTGGCTAGATAAGCACACAAAGTACTATCCATACCGCCACTTATGATACAAAGTGCTTTTTTACTCATTTTTATCCTTAAATTTGCTATAATTTCGCAATTTTAACGAAAATTTTTAAATTTAAATTGCAAAAAAGGCAAAAGCATGATAAACATAAAACTCATAGAACACATTTTTAAAGCCGCTTCTATCAGTCGTTGGAATGATTATCCAAGAATGGCAAATTTGGTTGAGCTTGACAAACAAGCTCATAAATTCATCATCGCATATTTTATTGCTAAAATGGAAAAAGATGTGGATATGAGAGTGATTATAGAAGGGGGAATTTTTGAGTTTTTAAGTCGTGTGGTAGTAACCGATATACGCCCTGATGTGTATCATGAAATCGTGCGTCAAAAAAAAGCTGAAGTTAATGCTTGGGTTTTAAGCAAAATCGAACCTATGATAGAAGATATAGAAGAAGGAGAGTTTTTAAAGCGTTTTGAAGCGTATTTAAACGGCAATGCTTACGCTAAAGAAAGGCTTATCTTAAAAGCAGCTTCGTATTTTGCTACAAGATGGGAATTTAACATAGTTTATCAAACCTCAGCTTTTTTAAATGATATTGATGAGATTAAAAACAAAGTTGAAGAAGAATTAGAAGATTACTATGAGCTTATAGGAGCTAGAAAAATCGCTTTAAATCAAAAAATAGCCAAAATCATCGATCTTAGCGGAAGACTTCGCTTTCAAAAGCGTTGGGCTCAAACTCCACGCATACCAGAAACTGCGGTTTTAGGACATATGCTTGTGGTGGCGATTTTGGGATATTTTTACTCACTAAAAATCAAGGCTTGCGATAAAAGACTTGAGAATAATTTTTATTGTGCTTTGTTTCATGATTTGCCAGAGTCTTTAACGCGTGATATTATCAGCCCTGTAAAATACGGTATTGATGGGCTTCATGATATCATAAATGATTATGAAATGAAACTTATTAATGAAAGAATTTTACCCTTCGTTCCTGAGGGTTTAAGGGCTGAGTTTTCTTATATTTTAGGTATTAGAGAAGGTAGAAACGATGAGTCAAATTTTGTAAAAAATGAGTTTGAAAATCGCACTTATAAAAATGCTAAAATAGAGCTTTGTAGCGGAAGTTTAAGTTCTTTTAATGAAAATGAATTTGGTGCTATAGATGGTAAGGCGCTTAAATACTGCGATAAAATTGCTGCTTATATAGAAGCAGGACTTAGTATAAGCTATGGTGTAAAGTCTAAAGAACTTGAAAGTGGTTTTTTAGGAATGTATGAGTTTTTTAAAGAAAATCCTACTATAGATGGGGTAAATTTTTTTGAAATTTGTGAAAGTTTAAGAGAGTATTTTAAAATTTAAATAAGATTTTTATGCTCCTATTTTCAATATATTTTAAACAAAAATATTATAAATTCAAATTTTATTTTGTATAAAATATAAAGGAGTTATTATGAAAAAATACTTTCAAAAGCGCTATACTTTAACCTTTTTTATAGGTATATTAGCGGGTATTTTCGGAGCTATTGTTAAATGGGGTTGGGAAGTACCTTTTCCTCCAAGAAATCCCAATGTTTTTTGGCCAGCAGATGCTTTAGAACGTGTTACTCCACCTAAAATTTTTCTAGAACAACTAGGCTTACCTACTGATTGGACTTATATGTTTTCAGGTATGCAAATGCCTTTGTCAATTTTTATAGTGCATGTTGGTTTTTCTATTGTTTTTGGAGTAGCTTATTGTATGATAGCGGAAAAATGGCACCGTATTACTATGTGGCAAGGTGCAGTTTTTGGATTTTTTGTTTATCTTTTTGCCCATGTTATTGTAATGCCTTTAATTGCAGAAGTTCCACCACTTTCTGAAATTCCTTTTGATGAACACCTGTCTGAAATTTTTGGCCATATTGTTTGGCTGTGGGGTATGGAAATAGTTCGTAGAGATATAAGAAATCGTATAACTAAAGAAATAGAAGAATGAAAGGTTTCCTTTCATTCCATATCTAAAACTGCACCTTTACTAGCATTGCTAACAAGTTTTTGATACATTCTAAGCCATCTTGAAGGCACTTCTTTTTGAGGTAATACAAATTCTTTTTTGCGTTTAGCGATTTCTTCTTCACTTAAATTTGCATGGATGGTATAAGCATCTACATCAATTTCTATTTCATCTCCATCTTTTAAAAGTCCTATAAGACCACCTTCAGCTGCTTCAGGGGAAATATGACCCACGCTTAAACCCCTTGTAGCCCCGCTAAAACGACCATCGGTGATTAAAGCTACATCAGCGCCCAAACCCATACCCATTAAAAGTGAAGTAGGACTTAACATTTCTTGCATACCAGGGCCACCTTTTGGACCTTCATAGCGTATCACACAAACATTTCCTTTTTGCACCTTGCCTTTGATAATGCCTTTTATAGCTTCATCTTGAGAGTTAAAACAAACAGCTTTGCCTTTAAATTTTCTTTCTCCAACTATTCCTGCGGTTTTTATGACACAACCTTGCTCAGCTAAATTTCCAAACAAAATAGCAAGTCCACCTACTTTTGAGTAAGCATTATCTACTCTACGAATGATATTTTCATCTTTGATTTTGGCATTTTTTAAGCGTTCTTTGAGACTTTCTCCTGTGATAGTCAGTGCATCAAGTTCTAAAATATGTCCTTGTCTGCTTGAAATTTCAGCCATAACTGCACTCACACCTCCTGCTTTGTGGATATCATCCATATAAACACTATTTAGCGATGGGGCTATTTTTGCTATGTGTGCAACTTTGCTTGAGATGAAATTTAAATCTTTAATATCTAGTGCTACCCCTGCTTCACGTGAAATGGCAAGCATGTGTAAAACAGTATTGCTACTTCCACCCATTGCCATATCTACTACCATAGCATTACGCACGGCTTTTTGAGTGATGATATTGCGAATTTTAAAACGCTCATCTAAGGCGATTTCACAAATACGACGCGCTGCTTTTCTTAAAAGCTCTTCTCTTTCTTTGCTTAAAGCTAAAATGGTTCCATTACCTTCTAGTGCTATACCCATAGCTTCGCATAAGGTATTCATGGAATTTGCCGTAAACATTCCCGAGCAAGATCCACCACTTGGACAGGCTGAACATTCTATGTCTTTAAATTCTTCTTCGCTAATTTTTTTGGCTTCATAAGCCCCTACAGCTTCAAAAACAGAGCTAAGACTGATCTTTTCTCCTTTTTTGGTTACTCCTGAAGCCATAGGCCCACCACTTACAAAAATGGTTGGAACATTAACCCTTAAAGCTCCCATTAACATACCAGGAGTGATTTTATCGCAGTTTGGGATACAGATTAAAGCATCAAGTTGATGAGCATTCATCACTGTTTCAATGGAATTTGCGATAATTTCACGACTTGGTAAAGAATAAAGCATACCTTCATGCCCCATAGCTATACCATCATCTACACCTATGGTATTAAACTCAAAAGGCACACAACCATTTTTGCGTATCTCATCTTTAATGATTTTAGCATAATCATTTAAAAAATAATGCCCTGGGATTATGTCTATATAGCTATTTGCTACACCTATAAAAGGTTTGTCAAAATCTTCATCTTTCAAACCACAAGCACGAAGTAAAGAACGATTAGGTGCTTTTAAATGTCCTTTTTTTATCGCATCGCTTCTCATTGTAACTCCTGATAATAATTTTTTAAAATTATATTTAGCAAAGCTTAATTTTTGTGAAATTTATTTTGATATACATTTTCATAAATGATAAAAATTATTAATTGACAAAAATATTTTTTTATAATACAATGCTTTTTGATAATCAAAAAGGAGTCAAAATGAGACAATATGAAACCTATAAATGCCAAAAATGTGGCAATGAAGTAGAAGTTCAAAATGTAGGCGGTGGTAAACTTAGTTGTTGTGGTGAAGAAATGAAATGTATCACTACAGATTTAACTGCAGTAAATTTGATGAAAGCTTTTGCAGGCGAATCTATGGCAAGAAACAAATACGATTTGTTTGCTGATGTAGCTGAAGAAGAAGGTTGGCACGCGGTTGCTAGACATTTTAGAGAAGCAGCTGAAAATGAAAAATGGCATGCAAGAGCAGAATTTAAAGCATATCATGAAATCGTTGATGGCAAACCTTTAGAAGTAACTACAAAAAACCTAGTAAGT
The DNA here is from genome assembly GCF_001763175.1 of Campylobacter sp. BCW_4332. Lineage (NCBI taxonomy): Bacteria > Pseudomonadati > Campylobacterota > Epsilonproteobacteria > Campylobacterales > Campylobacteraceae > Campylobacter > Campylobacter sp. BCW_4332. The sequence goes on from NZ_MJYF01000069.1 coordinate 21,901, forward strand.
GCCGCAGAAGGTGAAAACTATGAGCACACAACTATGTATCCAAATTTTGCAAAAATTGCTGAAGATGAAGGCAAAAAGGCTATAGCGAGATTATTTACAGCTATTGGTAAAGTAGAAATCGAACACGAAAGAGAATATCTAGCGCTTAAAAAAATGCTTGAAGAAGAAGAATTTTTTAATAGCGAAGTAGAAGAATTATGGGTTTGTGAAGTATGTGGACATATACATCGTGGTAAAAAAGCTCCAGCAGCCTGTCCTTTATGTAAAGCACCAAAAGAGTATTTTAAACGCGAATTTTTGGGTTAAGTTAAGAAATTCTTATCCTTTTTAAGATAATATTATAATTATTTTTTAATAAAAGGATAAGAAAATGAAAAAATTACTATTTTTATTTTTTGCTTTAACGGCTTTTCTCTTTGGTGCTGTAAATATCAACACTGCAACACTAAAAGAATTAAAAAGTTTAAATGGTATTGGCGAAGCTAAGGCTAAAGCGATTTTAGAATACCGCAAAGAAGCAAATTTTACAAGTATTGATGATCTTAAAAAAGTTAAAGGCATAGGTGATAAGCTTTTTGAAAAAATCAAAAATGATATCACAGTAGAATAAAAGGGCATTTTTGCCCTTCTTTTTAGAAAAATTTTGAAAACTTTATTTGACACAAAAGAACTTTTAAACGAATTTGATATAAATTTAATCGGTATTGATGAAGCAGGACGCGGTGCTTTAGCAGGTCCTATGATGATGGCAGCTTGCAAACTGAACAAAAAACTTGATGGGTTGTGCGATTCTAAAAAACTAAGCGAAAAAAAACGCGAAGAACTTTATGAAATCATCATCAAAAATTCAAACTATCTCATACTTGCTTTTTCTTCAGAACAAATCGACGCACTAGGCTTAAGCACTTGTTTAAAAACAGGCTTAAAGCTTATAAAAAAGCATTTTAAAACAGAAAATAACTTCTTATATGATGGAAATACCAACCTAGGTATAAATGGGATAAAAACACAAATCAAAGCCGATGCTAGCATTTTGCAAGTAAGTGCAGCTAGCATACTTGCAAAAGTTAGTAAAGATAGGGTGATGAATTTCTTAGCTAAAGACTTTCCTTATTATAAATTTGAAAAAAACAAAGCCTATGGCACAAAAGCTCATAAAGAACTTATAGCTAAATTTGGAATTTGCAAACTCCACCGAAAAAGTTTTAAACTTTTATGATTATTTTGCTAAATTTTGATGCAAACTCAAAGCACATTCTATACCATCTTTTATAGCCCAAACAACTAAAGATTGTCCTTTTCTAGCATCTCCACAAGCAAAGATTTTTTTATGAGTGGTTTGGAATTTTTCTGTGCTTATGTTGTTTTTCTCATCTAATTTCACTCCAAAATTTTTAGCGATAGCTTCTTCGCACCCGCTAAAACCCATAGCTAAAAGCACTAAATCCGCTTTATAAGTTTTTTTAGAATTTGGAATTTCAACATTTATAGCTTTGCCTTCTTTAAACTCGCGTTTTAAATCATTTGCTTCAACACCTTCTACATGAGTTTTTCCTAAAAATTTCTTTGTCATTTTTTGATATTCCCTAGGATCTTTGCCATATACAGCAATGGCTTCTTCTAAACCATAATCAGTAGTAAAAATGTCAGCTTTTAAAGGCCAAGGATTGTTTTGGCTTCTTTGCAAAGGTCTTTTTGGACTTCTTTCAAAACGCACTATAGATTTAGCCCCTTGTCTTGTCGCTACAGCGATACAATCAATACTTGTATCCCCGCTTCCTATAACCAAGACATTTTTACCTTTGGCCGTATCTGCACCCTTGCCTGTTTTTAACAAAGTTTTGGTATTTTGCGTTAAAAAATCAAGGGCAAATTCAACCCCTTTTAGCTTTCTACCTTCTATATCAAGATCTATAGGCTTACTTGCTCCTGTACAAAGCACCAAAGCATCAAATTCTTTTAGAAGTTTTGAAACCTTATCTTTGCTGTCTATATTTTCATTCACTTTAAATTCAATCCCGCTTTTTTTAAGCAAATCCACCCGTCTTTGAACTATACTTTTATCAAGCTTCATATCAGGGATGCCATACATCAAAAGTCCGCCTATTTTATCGCTTCTTTCAAAAACACTTACTTTATAACCTAGTGAATTTAAAGTATTAGCACAAGCAAGTCCAGCGGGTCCACTTCCTATGATAGCGATTTTTTTGCCATTGTATTGCTTAGGTTTATTTACTCTTACTAAATTTTCCTTAAAAGCATTTTCTATAATGGATAATTCATTATTTTTGATGCTCACGCTTACACCATTTATCGCACACACACAAGAATCTTCACAAGGAGCAGGGCAAACACGACCGGTAAATTCAGGAAAAGGATTAGTAAGTTCAAGTCTTTCATAAGCTTCTTTCCATAAAGAATGATAAATAAGATCGTTCCATTCAGGAATGAGATTGTTTAAAGGACAGCCTATATCTTTTCCTTCGCTCATCACGCCCGTATGACAAAAGGCCACACCACAATCCATACATCGTCCGCCCTGAATTTCTTGTTCTTTTTTATCCAAAGGTATAGTAAATTCTTTGAAATTTAAAACCCTTTCCTTGGGAGCAATTTTTTTAAAATCCATTCTTTTAAAGTCTAAAAAACCTCTTGCATTTCCCATTTTTTACTCCTTATTTTTGTGTGATTTTCAAAAATGCTGCTAAATTTGGATCTTTTTCATTTTTACAAAGATCAAGCATTTTTAACATCTTTTCATAATCTCTTGGCATGACTTTAAAAAAGTCTTTTTTATCGAATTTTTCTAAAATATCTTTAGCCTTTTTAGAATCTGTATAAGCGATATGTTTTTCTATCACAGCTTTTAATTCTTTTTCATCCTTAGCATTAAGATCTTTAATATCCACAAGCTCGGTATTTACATGAGCTTCATTGTGTCTTCCAAAAATATAAACAACGCCCCCACTCATACCAGCAGCGAAATTCGCACCCACATCTCCAAGAACTACAACTTGCCCACCTGTCATATATTCACAACCATGCACGCCTGTTCCTAAAACCACAGCCAAAGCTCCTGAATTTCTTACACAGAATCTTTCCCCTGCTATACCATCTAAATACACTTCACCCTCAGTTGCTCCGTATAAACAAGCATTTCCTGCGATGATATTTTCTTCAGGCGAAAAAGTAGCTTCATTTGAAATTTTTGCTATGATTTTGCCACCACTTAAACCCTTGCCTAAATAATCATTGCTATCGCCTATAATCTCAAGTTTAATGCCCTTTAACAAAAACGCTCCAAAGCTATTACCTGCATTGCCTATAGCTTTGATATGGATACTATCTTCATCTAAAGCATCTTTTCCATAAGTTTTTAAAATTTCACTTGAAAGCATAGTTGCAAAAGTACGACTTTGATTTCCTACTTCTAAAGAAAGTTTGATAGGCTCTTTTTTCTCCACAGCATTTTTACAAAGTGGTAGTAAAATTCTATAATCAATCGTTTTTTCAAGTTTATTGTCTTTATAATCTTTAAAATGCACAGCAGTTCTATTATAAGTAGGCAAGGATTTTAAAATTTTATCTAAATTTAGCTTTCCTGCTTTACCTTGCACACTTTTTTGGCGGAGTTTATCCACACGACCTATCATATCATCTAGGCGTTCAAAACCAAGCCTTGCCATGTATTCTCTAAGCTCCTGGGCTATAAAATACATGAAATTAATCACATCATCCACTTTGCCTTTGAAACGATCTCTAAGTTCTGTATCTTGAGTGGCTATACCAAAAGGACAGGTATTGAGATGACAAACTCTCATCATCGTACAACCTAAAACAATCAAAGGCGCGGTTGCAAAACCAAATTCTTCAGCTCCTAAAAGTGCCGCTATGGCTAAATCACGCCCATTCATAAGCTTTCCATCAGTTTCTAATCTTACCCTATCTCTAAGCTTATTTAAAATCAAAGTTTGATGTGTTTCAGCCAAACCTAACTCCCAAGGAATTCCTGCATGCGGTATAGAAGTTCTAGGACTTGCACCTGTACCTCCATCATAACCTGAAACAAGGATTAAATTCGCTCCTGCCTTAGCCACACCTGCAGCAACCGTTCCTATGCCATTTTCGCTTACAAGTTTTACTGAAATTTTAGCGTCTTTGTTAGCATTTTTTAGGTCATAAATAAGTTGAGCTAAATCTTCTATAGAATAAATATCATGATGAGGAGGTGGGGAAATAAGCGTCACACCTGCAGTAGAATGTCTAGCCTTAGCTATCCAAGGATAGACTTTAAAGCCCATTAATTGTCCGCCTTCACCTGGTTTTGCGCCTTGAGCGACTTTGATTTGAATTTCTTTTGCATGACTTAAGTAGTTTAAATCCACGCCAAAACGCCCACTTGCTACTTGCTTAATGGCTGAGTTTTTATCCACACCCTCTTTGATTTCATAGCGTTCTTCATCCTCGCCACCTTCACCTGAATTTGATTTAGCACCTATTTTATTCATAGCCTGTGCTAAACACTCGTGTGCTTCTTTAGAAATAGAACCATAACTCATCGCTCCTGTTCTAAAGCGTTTAACTATACTTTCTACGCTTTCAACCTTATCTATACTGATAGCTTCACTAAAATCAAATTCCATCAAAGAACGCAAATTAACTTGTTTTTCATCTACTAAAGCCGAGTATTTTTTAAAGCTTTTATAGTCTTTGTTGCGGCAGGCTTGCTGAAGATTAAAAATCACAAGCGGATCGATTAAATGTTCTTCTTTAGCACTTCTAAAACCATGAATTCCTTTAGAATCTAAAGCCTTATGTGTATCGTTAAAAGCATATTTGTGTAAAGCAATGAGCTCTTTTTCAAAATCTTCTAAATCCATACCTTCAATGCGTGAAGTTGTAGAAGTGAAGTATTTATCAATCACCTTAGAGCTTAAGCCCAGACATTCAAAAAGTGCAGAGCCATTATAACTTTGCAAGGTAGAAACTCCCATTTTAGAAGCAATTTTGACTATGCCACTTGAACTTGCCTTGATGAAATTTTCTACCGCCTTTTCATAACTTAAATTTAAATCTTTATTGGTAATGAGTTTTTGTATGCTCTCATAAACCAAATAAGGATTAATAACAGTCGCACCATAGCCTAAAAGACATGCAAAATGATGAATTTCTCTAGGTTCACCACTTTCGATGATAAGACTTGTGTGTGTTCTTAAATTTTTTCTTACTAGATGATTATGCACTCCAGAAACAGCAAGCAAAGCGGGGATATAAGCGTTTTTTTCATCCACTCCTTTATCGCTTAAAATGATAATAGAAACACCTTTTTTAACCTCATCTTCTATCTTAACACAAAGTTCATCTAAAGCCTTTTCTAAAGTTTTTTTAGAATAATCATAAAGTATAGAAAATTCTTTAACTTGAAATTTATTTAAAGCCTTAACTTCAAAAAGTTCTTCATTACTTATCACAGGCAAGGCTATTTTTACACGTTTTGCATTGTTTTCATCGGGTTTTAATAAATTGCCTTCGCTTCCTAGATAAATCCTTGTAGAAGTAACGATCTCTTCTCTTATGGCATCAAGGGGAGGATTAGTTACTTGTGCAAAAAGTTGTTTAAAATAATTATACAAAGGTTGATAAGTTTTAGAAAGTATAGCCAAAGGAGTATCTACACCCATAGCTGCTATAGCTTCTTTACCATTTTGAGCCATAGCAGCCACACTCATTTTAAGCTCATCATAACTCCAACCAAAAGCTTTTTGGAGTTTTAAAACCTCATCTTCTTTTAAAAACTGATGTTTATAAACTCCGCTTTTTTGTTTTTCAAGTTCAACTAAATTTTTAAGCCATTTTTTATAAGGCTTAGCATTAGCATAATGCTCTTTGATTTCATTATCAGCTATAACCCTACCTCTTGCTGTATCAACGAGTAAAAGTTTTCCAGGTTCTAAGCGTTTTTTAGCTTTGATATTTTTTTCATCAAGTTTTAAAGCCCCTGTTTCACTTGAAAGTATGAGCATATCATCTTTTGTAAGATAATACCTTGAAGGACGAAAACCATTTCTATCCAAACTCGCCCCCATAATCACTCCATCAGTAAAAACTATAGCAGCAGGTCCATCCCAAGGCTCCATCAATAAAGAATGATACTCATAAAAAGCACGCTTTTTGCTTTCCATATTTTCATTTTTATGCCAAGGTTCTGGCACCATCATCATAAAAGCTTCTTCTAAAGTGCGACCATTTAGAGCTAAAAATTCTAAAGTATTATCAAACATTGCAGAATCACTGCTAGGCTTAGCTATGATGGGAAAAATTTCATCTAAATTTTCAAAATACTCACTTTGCATCAAACCTTCTCTAGCTCTTATGCTATCAACATTTCCGCGTATGGTATTAATCTCTCCATTATGCACCATATAGCGGTTTGGATGTGCTCTTTCCCAACTTGGAAAGGTATTAGTCGAAAAGCGAGAATGTACCAAAGCGATGGCTGATTTCATATTGACATCTTTAAAATCAAGATAAAAATCGCTCAATTGAGTTGAAAGAAGCATTCCTTTATAAACTATGGTACGTGAAGAAAAACTTGAAAAATAAAATTTTGGCACATTAATAGCTCTTTTTTCTATAAGGCGACGCGTACTATAAAGCACTCTTTCAAACTCAAGTCCTGCACTTATTTTACTTGGTTTTTTCACAAAGGCTTGTAAAAAATAAGGCATAGCTTTTAAAGCACTTGCACCTATATCACTAGGATTAAAAGGCACTTCTCTAAAACCTAAAAATTCAAGTTTTTTATCCTTTAAACCTTGTAAAAATATCTCTTTTGCTTCTTCTTTTGCATCAGTATTGGGTGATAAAAACATCTGCGCTACGGCATAATCACCCTTTTTAGGAAGTTCAAAA
>NZ_MJYF01000069.1:28862-77551 GCF_001763175.1 Campylobacter sp. BCW_4332
TAATCACCCTTTTTAGGAAGTTCAAAACCTAATTCTTGAGTTTTAAAAAAATCATGTGGAATTCAGTATTGGGTGATAAAAACATCTGCGCTACGGCATAATCACCCTTTTTAGGAAGTTCAAAACCTAATTCTTGAGTTTTAAAAAAATCATGTGGAATTTGGATCAAAATCCCCGCTCCATCACCTGAATTTTCTTCAGCTCCTGCACCACCTCGGTGCTCAAGATTCATCAAAATTTCTAAAGCATCACAAATAACCTTATAAGAGGCAATACCGCGTATATTAGCAATTGCAGCGATACCGCAGGCATCATGTTCGTTCTTTGGGTGATATAAACCTATGCTTTGATTATTTTCTAGGATATTTTCTAAATCCATTCTGCTCTCCTTATAAGACTGATTTAAATTTTGTTAGCTTTATAAAGGATTATAGCATACATTTTTTTAAAATCGATATAATTTTTATCTTAAAAATAAATAAATTAAAAAATATTTTGATAGATTTGTAAAAATTATAAAAACATGGCGATAATACTACCTAAAATCAATAATGAGCCATTATAAAAAATAAAAGTTGGTATGCAAGTATCTTTAATGTGATCGTGTTGTTTATCAGCATTTAATCCTACAGTAGTTCCCATGGTTGTTTCACTGGCTGGACTTCCTGCATCTCCTAAAGCTCCTGCTACTCCTAAGATAAATATAATAAGTGCTGTACTAAAACCAAGTTCCAAACAAATAGGACAAAAAAGCGTAGCTATGATAGGTATAGTTCCAAAAGAAGTACCTATACCCATAGTGATGATAAGTCCTATTAAAAGCATAAAAAATACTGCTAAAAATTTACTTTGTTCCATCCAAGGAACGACTGAATTTACAAGCTCTACTACTGATCCACTTTCTTTTAAAACTTCTCCATATCCTGCAGCAACAAGGATAACAAAAGCTATAAAACCCATCATTTTAAGTCCATCATCAAAAACTTCATTGACTTTTGAAAATTCAACTCCACCCAAAATAACCATTAAAACAAAACCCAAAAGCCCTGATAAAGGTAAATTCATAGTCAAAATTTGCAAAATTAAAGTTAAAACAAGCCCAGCTAAAACGCCCCATTCCTTACGAGTCATTTCAAGATTTTCTAAATTTACTTTAGCAATTTCTACTTCTTGATACTCTCTTGGCTTACGATAAAACACAAAAAGCGCTAGAAAAAGTCCTGTTATCATACAAATAGCAGCAAAATACATAGTATTTGTAACATCATTTAAAGATACACTTACATTATTTGCATTTAAATTATCTTTTAAAAGATCTTGAAAAGTAAGTCCAAAGCCTACTGGCAAAACCATATAAGGCGTAGTAAGTCCAAAAGTTAAAGCACAAGCAACCGCTCTACGATCGATTTTAAGTTTATTAAAAAGACTTAAAAGAGGTGGAATTAACAAAGGTATAAAAGCCACATGAATAGGAATTAAATTTTGAGAAAAACAAGAAATCAAAGCTATAGACAAAAGCAATAAATATTTTTTATGAGATATAAAATGGCTTACTATCTTAATCAAATATGCAGTTAAATTTGTCTTTGAAATCGCTGCGGCAATGGCCCCTAAGAGTATATAGCTAAGAGCTGTTTTTAAATTTTCCTTCATTCCGCTTATAAGTATATTCATAGTATCTACGAGTTCAAGATGAGAAAATACACCTGCAACAAGAGCTGAAATCAAAAGACTCAAAAGCACATTAAAACGAAACAAACAAAGTAAAGTCATCAAAACAACACTGATAATGATAGGATTAGTAAGTAAAGTCAAAATCATTCCTTAAATAATTTTAAAAATTTAATTGTAGAAAAAACTTAGTTAAAATGTAATAAAACTCGAACATATGATGATTTTATTTAATATGTAAAATTATAAAAATAATTAATTTTTTTAATTTAAATAATTAATATAATTAATTATTTAAATTTTTAAAATTTATAATAAAATAAAAGATTATATAAATATTTAAGGATATTTCAATGAAACAGAACGATCAAAAAGAAAATCGTAGAGACTTTCTAAAAAATATAGGACTTGGTTTATTTGGCATTAGTGTATTGTCAAATTTTTCTTTTGAGAATTTTTTAGGAAGTAAGGCTTTGGCAAAAGAATTACCTGATTTTAAAATAGAAGGTAAAAAAGATCTTATCTATCATGGTGAAAAACCATTAACAGCAGAAACTGAAATTTATGCTCTTGATTCTGATTTTACAAAACCTGAAAATTTCTTTGTTAGAAATAATGGCTTACCACCAAGCCTAGAAACGATAAAAGAAAGACTTCATAAAGGTTGGACTTTAGAAATCGATGGAGAAAGTATTATCAATAAAAAATCTTACACCATAGAAGATTTAAAAAAGAAATTTAAAACCTATACTTATGCCTTAACAGTTGAATGCGGTGGAAATGGTAGATCTGAAGTTATACCTAGCACAAAAGGAACTCAATGGGGTTATGGTGCAGTAGCTTGTGGTAGATGGACAGGAGTGCGTTTAAAAGATATTTTAAAAGATTGTGGCATCAAAAATGATGCGGTGTATATCGGATATTATGGTATAGATACAAAATTAAACGGTGAAGAAACTTCACCTATTAGTAGAGGAGTTCCTATTTCTAAAGCTTTACAAGATGAAACTCTAATAGCTTGGGCTTATGAAGGCAAAGATATTCCTTTAGTTAATGGCTATCCACTTAGACTTGTTTGTGGTGGTTACCCTGCAAGTACAAGCGGTAAATGGCTTTATAAAATTTCAGTAAGAAATAAAATTCATGATGGTGAAAAAATGGAAGGTTCTTATAAAGTTCCTGTAAATCCAGTAAAACCAGGAGATTTTAACTATAAAGGCGAGATGAAAATCATAGAATCAATGCCTGTAAGATCTGTAATCACTAATATCAAAAATGGTTCTGAAATAAAAGCAAATAAAAAATTTGAAGTTAGAGGTAAAGCTTGGGCTGGCGAACTTGAAGTTAGTGAAGTTTATGTAAGCAATGATTATGGCGTAACATGGACCAAAGCAAAAGTAGAAAAACCATTAAATAGATTAGCATGGCAAAAATGGAGTGCTCAAATATCAATACCGACAAAAGGATATTATGAAATTTGGGCAAGAGCTATCGATAGTCAAGGTAACAGTCAACCTATGGTTTTAGCACAGTGGAATCCAGGAGGATATATCAATAATGCATGCCATAGAGTTAATGTTTATGGAGTTTAAGAATGAAAAAAATTATATTGATCTTAGCATTGTTTTTAAGTGCAAGTTGGGCTCAAAATCTTGAAATTAATCCTGATACAGGATTGATTATCGATCCTGATTCACCTTTAGTGGAAGCAAATTGTTTAGCTTGTCATGGATCCAATCTCATTACCAATATGCACGCAAGTAGAAAAGCTTGGTTAGCAGCTATAAGATGGATGCAAGATAGTGAAGGACTTTGGGAAATAGAACCTGAAGATGAAGAAAAAATTTTAAATTATCTTGAAAAATATTATGGAGAAAAATACGATACAAGAAGAAGAATTCCTCTAGCTATATTCTTACAAAACAAAACTCATTGAAGAAATCATTTCTTCAATGATAAATTTACACATCCAAATGTTTTACATCTTTAGCGTGTGCTTGGATATAATCGCGTCTTGGTTCAACTTCATCGCCCATAAAGAGATTAAAGGTATCGTTTGCACTTTGTGCATCTTCAATAGTAATTTTTAAAAGTCTTCTTACACTTGGATCCATTGTGGTTTCCCAAAGTTGCTCAGGATTCATTTCTCCTAAACCTTTATAGCGTTGTATAGTAGCACCTTTTTTAGCATTGGTTTCAACATCTTCAAGAACTTCTAAAATATCTTTATCAAATTCCAAGCCTCTATCTTTAATCTTATCAAAAATATAACTTGCTTCTTCATATAGTGGATGAGTGAAAAGTTCTTCATTGATCACAAGTTCTTCTAGGCCATTTTGAGTTTGAACAAAAGCTCGAATTTCATTTTCGTTGATATAATGATTTAAGATATTATATCCTTGTGTTTCTAAAAATTGTTTGATTACACTAAATAATTCTTCATTATTTGCTTTAGCTAAATTTGAATTTTCTATCATATAGCGTATCACAGAAATCACATTAAAACGCTTTTCAAGATCTTTTAAAATTGCACGATAAGCTGCAACGATTTTTAAATAATCTTTTAAATCATTCATTCCTATACCTTCATAATTTAAACCTTCTATTCCCGTTTCTATCAGGTATTCGCTCAAAGCTTTTTCATCTTTTAAATAAATTTGCTTTTTAGCTTTTTTATAAAGATATAAAGGCGGTTGTGCTAAATAAATATGTCCATTTGTCACAAGTTCATTCATAAAACGGAAGAAGAAAGTTAAAAGCAAGGTTTGTATATGTGATCCATCAACATCCGCATCTGTCATGATGATGATTTTATGATATCTTAGTTTTGAAAGATCAAAATCTTCACCTATACCACAGCCAAAAGCGGTAATCATATTTTGAATTTGCTCAGATTTTAAAATTTTATCCAGTCTTGCTTTTTCAACATTTAAAATTTTACCACGCAAAGGCAATATAGCTTGGAAAGATCTTTCTCTACCTTGTTTTGCAGAACCTCCTGCAGAATCCCCTTCCACAAGATAAATTTCACTTTCACTTGGATCTTTACTTTGACAATCAGCTAATTTCCCTGGTAAAGTTCCTACGCTTAAACTTTCTTTTTTACGCGTTAATTCTCTGGCTTTTTTCGCTGCTTCTCTACCACGAGCAGCCATTAAAGCTTTGTTCATTATAGCTTTAGCTTCGATAGGATTTTCTTCAAAATATTTAGTCAAATACTCAAAACTTGCTTTTGAAACTATAGGACGCACATAAGTTGAACCAAGTTTTCCTTTGGTTTGTCCTTCAAATTGTGGTTCAGGCACCTTTACACTCACAACAGCGATTAAACCTTCACGCACATCTTCACCCGTGATTTTATTATCTTTTTCTCTAGCACTTGCATTTGCTTCTATATAGTTACTTATCACACGAGTTAAGCCCATTCTAAAACCAGCTTCGTGTGTTCCACCATCTGGAGTTTTGATATTATTTACAAAAGAGAGTAAATTTTCGCTATAAGTATCATTGTAAAGCAAAGCTACTTCAACATTCACATCTTCTTCATCTACGCTAAAGAAAATTGCTTTAGTTAAAGCTTCTTTTTTATTTAAGTCTGTAACAAACTGAGAAATTCCACCTTCAAAGTGAAAACTTTCATGTTTGCCTACGCGGTTATCTTTAAAATTTATAGTGATTTTTGGATTTAAGTATGCAAGTTCACGAAATCTTTTAGCCAAAATTTCATAATCAAATTCAGTCACTTCAAAAATTTGATCATCAGGCCAAAATTCTATAGTTGTTCCTGTCTTTTTACTTTTTCCTATCACACCAAATTCACTGATAACTTTACCTTCTGAAAATTCTTGACGATAAATTTCTCCATTTCTTTCAACTGTAGCTACAAGTTTTTTAGAAAGTGCATTTACAACCGAAACCCCAACACCATGCAAACCGCCTGAAACTTTATAAGTATCTTTATCGAATTTTCCCCCTGCATGAAGGACAGTTAAAACAACGGTTAAAGTTGGCATATTTTCAGTTGGGTGCATATCAACAGGAATACCACGACCATTATCACTAACTATACAGCTTCCTTCAGTAGTGATTTCTACATCTATAGTATCACAATGTCCTGCCATAGCTTCATCGATAGAATTATCCACAACTTCATAAATCATATGATGAAGTCCGCCTATGTTTGTATCTCCTATATACATACCTGGGCGTTTTCTAACAGCTTCTAGGCCTTTTAGGACTTTAATATTACTCGCACCGTAATTTTCTTGCATATTTTTCCTTTATCTTTTACTTGTTCTTATTATAAAACCATAGGCATGATAATCATTGATAGTCCTTGGGATTTGACTATAAATGCTGAATTAGGTTCATTTACACTTAAAGTGAATTTTTCTTCTTCTATAGAAGTTAAGAAGTCAAGTAAATATTTGATTTTTATAGTAAGATTAAATTCTTCACTCACTCCTGTTTGAATTTCAAGTTCTGTTTTTGCTTCCATATTGTCTAAACTTATACCTTCAAAGATGATTTTATCTTTGTTAAAATGAAGTTTCATTTTTTCAGTTACAACGCTGATTTTTTTAAGACTATCTATAAAATCTTCAGTTGAAAAGCTAAGTTCTTGTTTGAAAGTTTTTGGTATAACTTTTTCATAATCTGGAAATTTATCGTTAATAAGTTTTGTAAAGAATTCAAAGTTTTCATTTTTAGCGATAAGCATATTTTGATCATAAAAAATTTCTATTTTTTCATAGAAAAGTTTTTGCATTTCCATGATAGCTTTTTTAGGGATACTAAAACTGAATTCTTGATTATTTGCTTTTTCTAAAGTATAGATTGCAAGGCGTTTTGTATCAGTTCCTACGAAGTTAATTTTATCTGTTTTTATATCTAAAAATGCACCATTTAAGGAGTATTTTGGATTGTTTGTATCAATACTTGGTAATATCTTTTTAAGAGAACGACTTAAGTCACTTGAATCAATGTCAAATTGGTTTTTTCCTTCTGTATTTGGAAAATTTGGAAAATCTTCGTGATTAAACATAGGAAGTTTGTATTTTGTACTTTTTTGTCTTATAAATAAGAAATTATCAATAGTTTCTAAAACAACTTCTTCGTTGTTTAAGCTTTTAATAACATCTGCAATACTTTTTGCATTTGCAGTAGCAAAACCACTTGATTCTACGCGGATTTTTTTTATCTTATAGTTGATACCTATTTCATAATCACTAGCTCTAATAAGAAGTTTATCTTCATCAGCATGAAAAAAAAGATGAGAAGTAATGGTGCTTGAATCTTTTTTTTCTACATAAGCATTACATAAAATCACTGCAGATTCTAAAGTATTTTTATTGATACTTAACTTCATTTTTTCTCCTTGGTTTATTTTAATTTAAATTCGTTGTAATAATAAGCTTGTTGAAATTGTGAAATTCTTCAAAGCAAAATAATCAAATTTGTATTTTATCATACTTTGCTTAATTTCTTTTTTTCACACTCTAGAATTTATTTTTCACATCCTTTCACTTAACTTTGACTTTTAACAAGAATTTTGTTTTTAAGTTCTTCGATTTTTGCTTTTAAAGAAGCATCATTTTCTATCATTTCTGTGATTTTTTTAACATTATGTGAAATAGCTGTATGATCTTTCATTTCAAAATAATTCGCAAGTTGTGGCATAGTCAAAGCTGTAAGTGTCCTAGCTAGGTAAATCACAATGCGTCTTGCTGTGACTATATTTTGAGTTTTTTTATTGGATTTCACATCGCTTGGTTTGATGTTAAATTCTTTACATACTAAAGATAAAATATCATCTATGGTGATATTTTCTTTCTTTTCTTTGATATGATCTTTCATCACACTTTTGGCAAGTTCGAGTGTGATTTCTTGTCCTAGTATGGTTGCATAAGCATTTAAACTTATGATGATACCTTCGATTTCTCTTATATTATCCCCTAAAGAAGTAGCGATATAGTTTATGATATCATTAGAAAGATTGATATCGTTAAATTCACATTTTTTTCTTATGATGGCTATTTTTGTATCTAGTTGAGGTGGAGTTATATCAGCTATGATCCCATGTGCAAAACGACTTTTTAAGCGTTCGGTTATACCTTTTAGCATGTTGGGTGGATTGTCTGAAGTCATGATGATTTGTCCATCGTTGTTTTTGATTTCATTAAATATAAAGAAAAATTCTTCTTGAATTTTATCGGTTTTTCCTAAAAACTGCACATCATCTATAAGCAAAACATCGCAGTTTCTATATTTTTCATGAAATTTATCTAAAGAGCCATTTTTTAAATTTGAAGTAAAATCATTGATAAAATTTTCACTTGTAGCGTAAATGACTTTTTTTCCCATTTCTAAGCTCGCATTTCCAACTGCTTGAAGTAAATGTGTTTTTCCAAGTCCTGTAGGCCCATAAACAAAGATAGGATTATAAAGTTTTCCAAGCTTGTCTTTATGTATTATAGCTTTACATGCTCCATAAGCGTATTTGTTAGAATCCCCTACAACAAAACTTTCAAAAGTAAAAGAAGGATTTAAAATCGTGCTTTGTGCCTTTATATGAGCTATGTCGATTTTTGTGCTTTTGTTGCTTTGCTTAGCACTTTGTGCTTGTATGTTTATGATGGCTTTATTTCCGCTTTGCACTTCATAAAAATGCGCGATTTTTTTGCCGTATTTTGTTTGTATGAATTTAGCCATGAGTTCATTTGGAGCGTTAAAAACCAAAAGATCTGCTTTGCTTTGTTTTTCGTTGAATTTTAAATTTGATAAATAGTTTTCGTATTCGTTTTCGCTTAATTCTTTTTTTAAATTTTCAAGTATTTGGCTTGGATTCATAATCTCTCTTTAAATTTTGCATAGTGTATAAATTTTATCTTAAATTTTATAAAAAAAGGTTAAAATCCGCTTTTGTATTTTATTTTAAAAAGGTATGAATTTGAAAATTTTAGGTATAGATCCAGGTTCGAGAAATTGTGGTTATGCTATCATAGAAGCCAACAAAGGAAAAAACATTCTCATAGAAGCAGGGCTTATAAAGATAAAGCCAAGCACCTTACAGTATCAAATCACAGAGCTTTGTGAGGGTTTGGGCTTGATTTTTAAAAATCATTCTTTTGATGAGGTGGCTATAGAAGATATCTTTTTTGCTTACAATCCAAAAACCGTTTTAAAACTTGCACAATTTCGTGGAGCCCTATCTTTAAAAATTCTTCAAATTCATGGAGACTTTGCAGAATATACTCCCTTACAAGTGAAAAAAGCCGTCACAGGAAAAGCCAAAGCAACCAAAGAACAAGTTGCTTTTATGGTAAAAAGACTTTTAGGACTTAGCAAAGATATCAAACCTTTAGATATCACAGATGCTATAGCAGTGGCTTTAACCCATGCGGCAAATTTAAGAGTTAGGGTATGATTTTGGTAATTTTCATTACATAAAAGCCCAAAGTTCCATAAACTCCTAAAATACCTTTAAATTTTTTCTATAAATTTTTAAAAAATTCATAAAAAATTTCAAAAGTTGGAACAGAACTTGCTTGTAAAACTTCACATAAACGCAAAAGTTTTTAAAGTCAAAGCGTTAAATTTTTAAAGCAATATTTTATAAAGGATTTAAGATGATGAGATCACTTTGGTCTGGCGTAAGCGGACTACAAGCACATCAAGTTGCGATGGATGTTGAAGGTAATAACATTTCAAATGTTAATACTACTGGTTTTAAATACTCTCGTGCAGATTTTGGAACTATGTTTAGCCAAACAGTAAAAATCGCTACTGCTCCAACTGATGGAAGAGGCGGACAAAACCCACTTCAAATCGGTCTTGGCGTTTCAGTAAGTTCTACTACAAGAATTCACTCTCAAGGTTCAGTTCAAACTACAGATAAAAACACTGACGTTGCTATCAATGGTGATGGTTTTTTCATGGTGAGTGATGATGGTGGTCTTACAAACTATCTTACAAGAAGCGGGGATTTTAAACTTGATGCTTATGGAAATTTCGTTAATAACTCTGGTTTTGTTGTTCAAGGATGGAATATCAACTGGGATGATCAAACCATAGATAGTTCAAGAACACCGCAAAATATCTTTATCGATCCAGGCATGCATATCCCTGCAGCAAAATCAACCGAAGTAGCTATCAAAGCAAATTTAAATAGTGGTTTAAATATAGGAACTTCAAGTAGAAATCTTTATGCACTTGATTCAGTTCATGGTTATAATAACAAAACCAATAGAGCAGAAGATGAGAACGATACAGGAACGACTCAGTTTTATACCACTTCTAAAAATTCAGTTGAAGTTACAGAAAAAGGTGTGGATGCGGCTTCTTTATTTAATGCTAAAGGACAAGGCTTAAATTTAAGAGACGGACAAGGTATTTGGGTATCTTATGCGGATGCAAAATACTCTACAAATAAATTAGGTGTAAGCGCTTTTGATCCAAATTTACAGAAAAATCAAACCGCAGCTTTTTGGGGAAATGCGGATCAAAAAGTAACTTTAGATATTATGCTAAATGGGGTTAGAATTACAAATGAAAATATCCAAAGCATAGATGATGCGATCGCTTATATCAATACTTTCACTGCTCCAACAGATACAAGAGACGGAACAGGGGTAAAAGCGGTTAAAAATAAAGATGGCAGTGGAATTGATTTTATCAATACAAATTCCGATGGTAGCACGGATAATATGAAAAATATCGATCTTAGTGTTTTAACATCAAATACAGCAGGTGAAGTTTGGACAGCTACTTGGAGTGATCAAACAAAAAAACATACTTTTCAACACAATAAACAAGATACTACATCTTTATGGACAGCAACAGGTGGAAATGCAACTGCCTTGCAAGGTGATAGAAATCCAGTAAAAGTTATCACAGCTCATAAATATATTTATAGTTCAAATCCTGTCGATATAGGCCCTATGTATAATCCTGATGGTGGTCCTTCTTTCGTCGATAATGACAATAATAATGGAACAAGACCAACAGATCCAGCTTCAGGAGCTTATTATGACGCAGTCAATGGCGGACTTTTAAATACCAATGCAAGAACCTTTAGAACGACAGAAGATTTAAGAGAACTTTTACAAAGAGACGCCAGATATGGGGTGGATTATGATGGAAGTGGAACTTTTGCAGCAGCAGATATCAATCAAAATGTAAAAGTTGTCGTAACAGCAAATGGAAATTTCGCTATCTCAAATGCCAATGAAAAATCAGAAGTTCCAGCTAATGCAATCAAGGGTGTGGCAAATGCAACCACAACAGATCCAAAAAATATGAGCTTTAATATCACAGCTTATTCAAACAAAGAAGGTACAGTAAGTAAAAATGATGCTTTTACAAGTATTTTTAAAGCTTTTGATGGTCCTTTGGTTGTAGGCGGATCGATAAAAGAAAGTGAGCAGCTTAAACTTTCAGCTTTTTCAGCAGGACTTGAAATTTATGATTCTTTAGGTTCAAAACATACTTTGGAAGTGCAGTTTGTAAAACAAAGCACTACTCAAGATGGGGGTAATGAATGGCAAATGATCATCCGTGTGCCAGAACCTGCGGAAATCAATACCACAGGAGAAGGTCCAAACAATATCATCGTAGGAACAGCAAGATTTAATAATGATGGATCTTTGGCAAACTATACACCAAAAACGATCAATTTCTCACCAAATAATGGTGCTGCGCCAAATCAACAAATCAAACTTTCCTTTGGAACAAGCGGAAGCAATGACGGCCTTGTAAGCTCAAACTCTGCTTCAACTCTAACAGGACAAGCAACCGATGGTTATACTTCGGGTAACTTAAAACCTGATGCTATCCGCGTTGATGATAAAGGAAATATCTTAGGCGAATTTACCAATGGTAAAACTTTTGCAGTGGCAAAAATCGCTATGGCTTCAGTGGCTAATAACTCAGGTCTTGAGGAAATCGGCGGAAACCTTTTCAAAGTTACTGCAAATAGTGGTAATATCGTAGTAGGTGAAGCAGGAACAGGGGGTCGTGGTGAGATGAAAACCTCAGCTCTTGAAATGTCAAATGTGGATTTGAGCCGTTCTTTAACAGAACTTATCATTATCCAAAGGGGTTATCAAGCAAACTCAAAAACCATTTCAACCAGTGATCAAATGCTTCAAACCTTGATCCAGCTTAAACAATAATTTAAGCTTAGCATTCTATAAAATATTGTTTTTTGCTCCCTTAAAGGGAGCAAGCCTTGCTTTACAAGCCTATCTTGGTAGTCTTGTAATACTAGGCTTAGGCTTGAACTGCCTTCAATTTATTGCTAACTCACTCTTGCTAGGGGTGAGTTGCAATAAAATTGCATTTTCTTATCTGTATCATAATCGTTTTAAAAACTTATTTTGTTATAATTTTTGCTCGAAATTTAAATTTTTAAGGAAAATCTATGCGTTATGGTGAAAAAGAAATCAAAGAATTTGATGTAGAAAATATGGAAATTTGGCCAAATGATGCGAAAAATGACTATATCATTAAAATCACTTTGCCTGAATTTATGTGTTGTTGTCCGCGTTCGGGTTATCCTGACTTTGCGACGATTTATCTTGAATATATGCCTGATAAATTTGTGGTTGAGCTTAAGGCGATAAAGCTTTATATCAATACTTTTATGTATAGAAATGTTTCACATGAAGCAAGTATCAATGAAATTTACAATACTTTAAAAGATAAACTAAAACCAAAATGGATTAAAGTTGTGGGGGATTTTAACCCGCGTGGAAATGTGCATACGGTGATAGAATGTCGTAGTGATATAGTTGTTCCAAAATAATATTTGAGTAAAATATTCACATATTTTTATGTAAAGATTAAATATTTTATAAAAAATTCTTATTTAATCTTTGAAGAATATATAATATAAAAAGATATAAAATTTTTAGATCGAATTTTATTATAAGGAGTTAGGATGAATAAAAAATTATTAAGCATTGTCGCAAGTGCTACTTTGTTTTCAAATTTGGCTTTAGCAGATGAGAATTCTGGTTTTTTTATAGGTGCTGATGCAGCTTGGATGCATGCTCAAGTAAAAAGTGAGTTAAAACATAAGAATACAAAGCAAAATTTTAATGGAGATATTTCAGGTAATATACCATCGTTTGGTCTAAAACTTGGATATCGTTTAAATGAAAATCATAGAATTTATGCTGGTTATAATTATTCTGATGAATTTAGTGATTTTATCAAAACTCCTAGAATTCAAATCGAAGGTGATTTTACTACACATAAATTTTTAACAGGTTATGATTTTACTCCTGAGCTTTTTGAAAAAACCAGAGCTGTTTTAGGTGTGTATGGAGGATATGCAAGAACAGATCTTACCTTAAAAACAAGCTTTTTATCTTTGTCGCAAAATTTTGACGGTTATTTTTATGGAGCGAAAATAGGTGCTTTATATGATTTGACACCACATAATGAAATAGAATTAGGCTTTAAAGCAGAGCAAATTCATTATAATTCTAGAAATTTTTATCAAAATAAAGTGGGCTCAAACTTTTACGATCCTAAACAAACAAATTATGGTGTATATTTAGGATATAATTATAAATTTTAATCTAATGCAAGTTTTTATAACTTGCATTAATGAAATCAACCTCCACCAATAAAGTATTTTTCAACATCATCAAGTAATTTTTCACAAATTTGAGAATCTGTGTTTTTTTCTACTATAAGATTTATATAAGTTTTAGTATCTCTAAAGCTTCCTGCTGATTTTGAATTTTCGCGAGTGAGTTTTTGAGTGTCTCTAGTGTATTCTATATTGATGTTAAATTTTAGCGCAGCGCTTGCTTCTCCTAAATTTGTTTTTACTACTACATTCATTTTAGAAGCTTTAGCGAGTGTGGCTTGGGTTTTATTTATGATTTCTTTAAAGCGTTGGCAAGATCGTATGAGTGTAGCGATAAATTTGTTATCAAGTCCCTCATAAGCTACTTTGAGTTTGTTTTTGATATCTTTTGTACTTTCCTTTTCAGGGGCGACAAAAACCATGTAAAAACCGTTTTTTATAGCTACATTGTCTGTTTTTACATCGCGTCCACTTGACATAACTTTAACATAAATGGCATTATCAAGATAAACACGATCTACCATAGGGCCATAAATTTCGTATTCTTTTTTTCGGACTATGACTTCACGGGCTAGCATATTTAATTTTACATTGGCTTCGTGAATAACAGGTTCCATTTCTTTTTTAATCTCTAAGAGTTCTTTTAACATCAACATCCTTTTTGTTACTTAAAATTACAATTATATCAATAATTTTCTTAATTTAAGAATTTTACAAACACATTTACTAAAAATATGATACATCAAGGATTAGTTTTAACAAAGGAGGAAAAGATGAAACAAATTTGTAAAATTTCAAATTCAGTCCAACAAAAAAGTAAAGACAATACTTTTAATCTGCTACTGCAACTCTCACTCTAAAACTCAATTTTATTTTTAATCATTTTTTACATTTTTAATTTTTTATCATTGTTGTTAAGTTTTTGAAATTTTATTCATTTAGTCTATTTGGTTTTAAAGGATTAAATCATGAAAGATAATAAAATCATAATCTTTGATACCACTTTGCGTGATGTGGAAAATGCGATTTAGAAGAAGTGGTTATGGCGATAAAAACTTGCCTTGAAAATTTAGACTACGATGAAAATATTTATAATTTAGATGATGTTTATGTTTGGTGAGTTTTGAAAATTTTGGTAGTGGCTCTTCAAGAGAGCATGCGCCTTGGGCTTTGGTTGATTATGGTATTAGAGCTATTATCGCACCTTCTTTTGCAGATATTTTTAAAAACAATGCCTTAGGAAATGGTTTGCTTACCATAGAACTTACTAAAGATGAGGTTTTGGAAATAGTTGATGAGTTAAAAAAATCCCAAGATAAAAATATAGAAATTTCTTTGTTGGAAAAAAAGAGTATTTTTTAAAGATAAGATTTTTTCTTTTGATTTAGATGATTTTCACAGAATTTGTCTTTTGGAAGGACTTGATAATATAGCTTTGACTTTAAAACATGAAGCACAAATCAAAGCCTATGAGAAAAACTCAAAAAGCTTTTTGGTTTAGAATTTTTTCATAAGCTAAAAAAGGATCTTGGTAATTAGGTATGTTAAAATTTCCACAAAAATTAAAATCAAGCTTTTTAAAAAGCGAATTCATAGGAAAATTTTTACTATGAGTATCTGCTCTTAAACTTGCCTTGTGATTTTCCAAGGCAAAATTTTCGCAAAAATTTAAAAGTTTTTGTGCCACGCCTTTGCCTTTTGCATTTTGTTTGACGGCTAAACGGTGTAGATAAAAAGCTTTATCATCATATTTTTTGTTAAAAATAACTTGTTTGTAAAATTCAGGTTCAAATTTTTCATTGATACAGATAAAGCCTAAAATTTCATCATTTTCTTTAAACACATAAAGTTCTTGTGCTTGTATATCTTCTTGAAAAACTATTTCATTAGGATAATTCTCATCCCATTGATGAAAATTCATAGCTTTCATAGCGTTTAAAGCATCTTTTGTGATTTCAAGTATAGAATTTAAATCTTTATGGACGGCTTTTTGTATGATAGTGTTTTGCATGATAATCCTTTGTATAAGGAAGGGTGATGGTGGCTCCGATTGGACTTGAACCAACGGCCACTACCATGTCAAGGTAGTGCTCTACCAGCTGAGCTACGGAACCATATGGTGGAGCATAGCGGGTTCGAACCGCTGACCCCAACGCTGCCAGCGTTGTGCTCTCCCAGCTGAGCTAATGCCCCTTTATAAGTCTGAGATTTTATCGCAATATTACTTGTTTTTGGCTGAAAACTAAAATCAAATTTTTAATTTATGATGTAATATACTACTTTATTAAAAGATTTAAATCAAGTTTCTAAATATGTTAAAGATGAAAAAATTAAAAAACTTTTAATAGAAAAAGATAAAGATAAAAAAGGCGAAAATGGCGGAATAGGAATTCCAGCAACAAGAAGTAATCACATAGAAACTTTAATAAACAGAGGCTATATTGTAGTTTCAAAGGATAAAAAGCAAGTTGTTAATGCTACAGAACTTGGAATTAATTTAATCCAAAATTTAGATCCTATATTGACAAATCCAGACATGACAGCTTTATGGTTTGAATCTCAAAAAGAGATACAAGAAGGAAAACTAAAAAGAAGCGATTTTTTAAATTCAATTAATGATTTTATTTTAAAAATAATTGATAATGAAAAGAGTTTAAACAAAAAATTGTTTCTAATGAAGAAAAAGAAAAAATAACTTGTCCTAAATATCAAAAAAGGTTTTTTAAGAGAAATAAATGGAAAATTTGGAAAATTCTTTTCTTGTTCTGAATATTCTAATGGTTGTGATTTTAAGGCGAAATCTGTTAATGGAAAACCTGAATTAGAAAATAAAAGCACTAATTTAAATACATCTTTTAAATGTCCTCAATGTAATCAAGGAAACTTAATAAAAAGAGAAAGTAAAAATGAAAAAAACAAATTTTGGTATGGTTGTTCTGAATGGAAAAATGGTTGTAAATTTATGTGTCCTGAATTAAATGGCGAACCTAATTTAAATGCTAAAAATAATTTTCAAAACAATTATAAGCAAAAGGTTAAATACAAATGAAAAAAATAATTTTATTTTTATTGCTGTTTAATTTCTTATTCGCAGAAGGAACAAATAATGGGCAAGGAGTTGTTTCTGAAACTACTAAAGAAGAAATGCAAAAAATATTTCCTGATAGTGATGACATAGAAACTAATGATAGATGTAGTTGGGAGTGTAGAAAGGTTAATAGCGGATATGGAACTCAAATCATAGGATTTGATTTTAAAAATGGGACAACTTTTTGTAGAGTTTATAAAAATGAAAATTTTGATTTAGATTTAAAATTTAATGCTTCAAAAACTAATTTATCTTGTGCTAAACAAGTGTATACAGGACTTGATACTGAATTAAAAAATTATGAAAATATAGATAGAAAAATTAATTTAGAAAGTATAATTAAATGGACGCCAAGCGATACTAAAATTAATTTTGCAAAATATTTAGTTGCTTTAGCAACTTTAAATCCAAATATTATTGATAGAGAAAAAACTTATAATTTAGGAGAATTAACCTTAAAAGATGGTATAGATAATTTTAGCATTAAAACTATACAAAAAAATCAAAGTTTTATGGATTTTTTGATAGCTCCAAATTCTGTTTTAAATCAAAATAAAGGATTTTCTGCTTCAAGTATAAGTTTGCAAGAAACTTCAGCTGTAGATGGTTTTAATAAAAATAATATGGCGTATTTTTCAAATCTATTTTTAGCCAATGAAAAAATTTATCAACATTTACAAATTCTAATTCTTGTTTTAGTTGGTGGATTTTTTCTTACTTCAATTAGTGCAGAAAAAATTCAAGCTTACTTAGAAAATAGGGGCGAAAATGAAGGAAAGCAAAAATTTTTACATAAATTTTATATTCCAATGATTATGATAGGAACATTTTTTATGCCTATACCCGAAGGAAATGGTTTAGCTCACTCAACAATTATGCAAAACGTCATTAGATATTTTGCATTAAAATCAACAGATATTGCAGATATGGCTAGTGCAATTGGTGGAAAAACCTATATGGATAAAATTTATAAAAGTATAGGTGGAGTAAATATTCAAGGTATTAAAGCCTTATTAGAGAAAAAGAAAGAAAATGAGTTTCTTATAAGTCAAGGAGATGAAATTTATAAAAAAACTTGTTCTTTAAGATATAAAAACCAACTATCTGCCATTAGAGAAAGCTATATCACTTCTTTAACAGATGAAGATAAAGAAAAAATAAAACGATTTTTAGCTGAAGATAGTAATGATATGGCAGGAAAAAATGGCGATATTTCCTTGGAAGCTTGTATAGCTTTAGAAGCTGATATTTTAAAAGCAAGAAATGAAATAACTAAAATAAATTCTCAAATGGAAAAAATTGATAAATTAAGAGATAACACTCAAAAAATCAATGAAATGAAAAATCTTGATGCTTATTTTGCAGTAAGAGAAATGCAACTTGGATGGATAAATTCTTTATTTACGCCAAGTAGTGCAATTTTAGCAGAAGTAACTATGTTTAAAGAAGAGCAAGGTGATGAAGATGAACAAAAAGAAAGGATGATTAAAGCAACTAAAAAAATATTCAAAACACTAAAGAAAATATAAATAAAGGAGATATTGAAATTAGTAAAGATGATATTACAGATAGCTCTTTAGGATGGATAGCAGGTAAATTAGTATGGATGATGTTACCAGGAGCTTCAACTATAAAAGATTTTGTAATGGAAAATACTGGAAAATTCATGGCTGTAATTCAAGCAGCAGCAGCTTCTACTGTGCCAATCATAGGAACAGTAGGTGGAGCTATCGTTGGATACATAACAGGAACAGTTGTCTCAACAATTACAGGATATGCTATAGCTATAATGTTAATAGAATGGACTTTTCAAAAAATACCATTATTGGTTTGCACTACAGCTTCTATTATAATATTTGTATCTTATTTAGTTTCTTTGATAAAATATTTTTATATTTCACCATTCGTTGTAGCTTTCTCCTTAGCAACTAAAAGAATGGATAAAATTATTGAATTCTTAATTAATGGCATGGCTATATTTTTAAAACCCGTATTAATTATTCTCTTTATATATTTATCATTATTTATAAATGTTTTAGTAGACGAATTTTTCTTATTTGTTTCTGTAGAACAATTTACAGGAATTAAAACTAGCGTATATAATTTTCACACTAACTTTATTATAGGTGCAATCACAGGCTTATTAACTATATTTGCAAAAATTGCTTCAGTGGTAATTATGTGGAATTTAATTATTAAAGGGTCTTCATGGGCTTTATCATTAGTAGGTATTGATGGAAAACAAAGTGAAATGATTTCTCAAGGTATGGAAAACACTTTAAACAAGAGAGCAAATATTGTTTAAAGAAATCTCAACTAAACCAAATATATACAAAGGAATAAAATGGAAAATAAAATGAAAAAAATATATAGAACTTGAAAGAAAAGAAGGACAAATCAATGACATTCCATACACTATTTTGAAAGTTGAATATCCTAATCTAAAAGAATTAAAAGATAAGGATTTATTAATGCAAAATGACAAAGGACAATGGCTTTGTGGCTATATTGGCTTAAAACACGAACAAGAATTAGATTTTAATAAGTTGAAAAATGAAGTTTGTAAGCCCCTATTTATTTAGAAAAATTTGACACTGATTTATTTGAAAAAGACGAGAATATTACTAAAATCATATTTTTTGATCAAAATCATTCTTGGAATAAAAGTAGGATAAATACTCAGTTAGATGAAGATTTATGCTTAAAAGATATTGAAAAAGTAGTAAATCACATTATTAATTTTAACAAAAATAATATAAAAGAAGAAAATTCCAATAAAGAATATAAATTTCAAAGGAGAAGAAAATGACAAAAATAGATTATTATAATTTTTTAGATGAAGCAGATTACTTAATGAAAAAATACAAAGAAGAACAAAAGGAGCTTACAGAAGAAGTATTTTTAAATTTTTTAAAAGAAATGGTAGAAAAATACAATCTTAATAAAAGAAAATATGATTTTTTTGTGCTTCATAATAATTTTTTCTTTGTAACAAAAAACAAGCAATGTTACACAATAATCAGCTTTGAAAAAGACAAAGATAGAAAAATAGATTTTTCAGGATATAGCCTTGAAACAAAAGAATAAGGACAAAAATATTTTGAAGAAAATTTTAAAGAATATGAGAAAGTTGATTTTTTATGGAAAACATAAAATTTGAGAAAAAATTAAAAGAATTAGAACTTACAAAAAAAAGAATTTGTAAATATGGAAAGAGTAACTATGTTAAAATTACAAATCCAAACGCAACAAAAAAAGATATAGAAAAGAATAAAAAGAAAATGGTAGAAGAGAAAGAAAGTAAGGGGAGCAATCTTATACAATTAAGAATTAGCGATAAGACGAAAGAATACCTTCAAGAGAGAGCTGACAGCTTAGGTTTTCCTTTAAATACATATATTTATCATCTTATTATGAAAGATATGGAAACTTTTAATCGAAAGTGATTAAAAGTTTTTTCGAAAAATGCTAAACTCAAAGAAACACTAGATAAAAAAGCTGAAGAGTTAGGCATTAACACAACTCAACCCATAAAAACATTTTAATTATCAGAAATATCACAAAATTTCCTTCGCAAATTACACTCAACGCTAAGTATACTATAATGATCATTATAATTTATAATCATTATATCAGCATATTCATATCTTCCATTTTCAATTTCTTTTTTAGATTCTTTTTGTGAATTTAAAAGAAAATTATAATCTCTTTCTTTAAGTGTTTTAATATTTTTTATTTCGCTTAAATCAATTAAAGAATACTTTCCACTTGTTTTATACTCTTCATCAATTTTTTTAAGTGCAAATTCATATCCTTCTTTACTTCCTTGCTCTGAATTATAAGTATATTCTTTAAGTTTAGGTTCTCCACAACCTATAAAAATTAAAGATAATCCAAAAATAATTAAATGCAAACTTTTTTCTTTTTTCATTTTAGTTCCTTCTTATTTTATCTTTTAAATTTTCTTGATATTCATTTTTTTCATTTTTTAGAGCGAAATGTTTTCTTTTTTCTAGTTCATTTTTAACTTCTTTTATTACTATTGTGTCAAATTTTTCAAAGTTTTTATAATAACAAGCTTCTTCCAAAGCTTGAAAGTATTCTTCTTTTGAAGAATACTTAATATTGATAGGTGGATAATTATTTTTAACAAGCTCATAATTCATTAAAAGCCTTGACATTCTTCCATTACCATCAATAAATGGGTGTATTCTAACAAAGTCAATATGTATTCTTGAAGCTCTAATAATAGGGTGTAAATTTTGTGCTTCATTCTCATACCAATTTAAAAAGTTTTTCATTTCAAAATCAATACTCAAATAATCAGGTGGAATATGTTTTGCACCGCTAATCACTACATTAGCCTTTCTATATACTCCAGCATTCTTTATATCAATTGTTTGTAAAATAATTTGATGTAAAGATTTAATATCAAATTCATTTAAAATTGTATTAGCATTTGCAAGTTCTAACATAAAATCAATAGCATGTGAATGGTTTATGGTTTCTAAGTGTTCTTTTACACTTTTTCCTGCAATAGTCATACCTTCAAGCACTGCTTTTGTTTCAAATAAGGTAAGTGTATTTCCTTCGATTGCATTAGAATCATTTGTATATCTTAATTTAAAATCTTCTTCTAGTGATTTTTTAGTTTCAAAAGCTAGTTTGTGTTCTTTCAAAAAATCTTTTAGAATATCAATTTCCTTTAGAACATCTTTTAAATTCATTTTCTTTTCCTATTTTTTATAATGATAGAATATTTTTTTATTTTATCAATTTTTCTATTAATTTAACCATCCCAATACAAAAAACAGATATTTCTCCATATAAGACAGAAATTCCCTAACTTTTCTTTTGTTATTCATTTTTTTCTCCTTTTATTCCAAAGATAATCAATATTATATTATATAGTATTATATTATAAAATTTTCACTCCTTAACTTCTAAATAACTCCTTGTTTTCGTAGATATTGCCTACGATTTCAAAATTATAATAATATTTTTCATAATAAGTTATTTCTCCACCTTGTTCCGCATCTTCATCTATATTCGATGTAAGCACAAAACCATTTTTCCCAAATTTAACAATACCCATATATTTTTGCCAAAAATGATAAGCTGTGATAAATGTATAAAAAGATTTATTTTTTATGAAAAATTAGAGAATTAATGAGAGTAATTTTACTATTTGATTAATTCTAAAATATCTCTTTTTTTGTTAAGTTCAAGTTGTCTAGAATAATAAAAATATTTAGTCAAAACCAAAATTCCTATATGGAATTCTTTTTTCTTATCTAAAAATTTCTTAATATATTGATGAGCATTATTAATAATTTCCAATGCATCTTTTGGGCGACTTTTAAAATATTCAATTACTGCTGACAAATTCTCATTATCAATCAAAGCAAAGTGATAATTTGGTTTTAAAGTTCCTTCCATAAACCAAGTTTCGCAAGTTATTTTTGGAGCTAAAACTAAAGAATTAGAATTCATAGCCCATTTTAAGTTGCTTGCTACATCGTTACCCTCTAAAGAAATTATAAATTTATATTTCATTTGTTCTTTTTTGTTTAAAAAGTTTTTTTCCATTGGCTAGGTTGTTTTGAAGTATCTCCTATATCGCAAAAAGTTCTACCAAAATAAGAATCAAAAAATTCTTTTCGATGTTTTTGATATACTGCTCCTCTAAATATCGCTATATCCTTTTTATTTTCATAGTTTATGTTATCTTTTAAAAAGCAAAAGTGCCTATTTTTATCAAGTTTTAATAAAATATTATTTATATTATTTTCCAAAGATTTCGATTTGCAAATAGTTGCTTCTTTAAAAGTATGTCTTACATCGCCAAATTCTTTATTCCATAAAAATTCATCTTTAAAGTATTTACTGATTTCATAAGCATCAAAAGCATAAGAGGTGCTTTTAAAAGGAAATTTTCCTATTTTTTCCTTTGCTGTAGGTGTAAAAAATTCATCTATTTGATTATAATATTTAACTCGAGTTTGTATTTCTTTTAAGTCTTTAATATTGTATTTTTATCTAAATTTATTTGAAAAAAATATCTTGGTATAAAAGATATTCCCATTCCTTTTAAATTTATCAAAAGTCTTGATTGTAGCATTATAAAAAACCTAATAAATAAAATTTTTAATATTTTATCAAAAATTTAATAATTTATAAACAATAAAATAACTTTTGACAAAACAATAGTATTTTAAATATTAAAAATAAGAATGGCAGACAGGAAGGGATTCGAACCCTCGAAAGCTTGCACTTTACACGCGTTCCAGGCGTGCTCCTTCAACCGCTCGGACACCTGTCTATGAAATAAAGCGTTCATTATATCTATAAAAGCTTTAAAAATAAAGAAATTTTTTAAATATTGAAAATAAAATTATTTTTTAAAAAAATCAGAAAATTTTTAGTAAAAAGTAGTATAATTATATTTTTATTTTAGTCAGGGTAGCTCAGCTGGTTAGAGCGCTGGTCTCATAAGCCGGAGGTCGGGAGTTCAAGTCTCCCCCTTGACACCATTAAATGTAATAATTATTTTTTTTCTTTTGTTACTACAAAAACAATTCCACCAAAACCTATAATCACAACAGCTGTTATAAAAACGATTTCAAAAATATCTAGCATTGTCATTGTTCTTTTGCCCTTTCTTTAAGCTGTCCACAAGCAGCTGAGATATCAAGCCCTTTACTTTCTCTTATAGTGCAAGTTACACCTTTATTGCTGAGTAAATCTTGAAATTTAATCACATTTTCTAAACTAGGGCGTTTATATAAACTTCCTTCATGTGGATTAAAGAGTATTAAATTCACTTTGGCTTTAATACCATTCAAAAGCTTGACTAATTCTTTAGCGTGTTCAAGCTTATCATTGATACCATCAATTAAAAGATATTCAAACATCACCCTTTTTCTTTGATCTATAGGAAATTCACGCACCGCATCCATAATCGCAGCGATATTATAAGCTTTATTGATAGGCATAAGTTCGGTTCGAAGCTCATCATTAACCGCGTGCAATGATATAGCAAGTAAAACACCTAAGTTCATTTGACCTAATTCTTTGATTTGTTTTGCTAAACCACTAGTGCTGATGGTTTGACGGCGGGGACTTATGGCAAGCCCCTCATTTTGTGCTAAAATTTTTACCGCTTTAGAAACATTTTTAAGATTATCCAAAGGCTCGCCCATACCCATATATACTATATTTACACGGCGTTCATAAGGGATATTATTTTGTTTTTTGATCCATAAAATTTGTCCGACTATCTCCCCTGCGCTTAAATTTCTTTTCAAACCACCCTTGGCAGTAAGACAAAAACTACATCCACTTTTACAACCCACTTGAGAAGAAACACAGATAGTGTATCTTGCATGAGAAATTCTTTTGCCTTCTGCGTCTATTTTTTCTTTTTTCATAGGCAAAAGCACACTTTCTACCCTTAAACCATCAACGAGTTCAAAAAGATATTTTATACTTCCATCTTTACTTTGCTCATTTTTAACACATTTTACAGGAGAGAAATGAAAATTTTGCGCAAGTTCTAAACGTAGATCTTTTGATAAACTTGACATATCGGAAAAATTATTGGCGTATTTTTGATAAATCCATTGATAAATTTGTTTCACGCGAAACATCGGTTTGATTTTTTCTCCTAATTCTTCAGGTAAAAAATCTAAAATATTAACAAGCTCTTTCAAAATTATTTTCCTTTTTTGAATTTTTAAATATAATGATATTTTTTTAAGTATTCTTCTAATTTTTCTTTTGCCTTTTGATGATTTTTTATAAAATCTTCGTGAGCGTTTTCATTGCAAAAATTTGTTGCACACAAAATACACTCTGCATCAATATTTAAATTTTTAGCTACGCTCAAAACAGAAAAGGCTTCCATATTTTCTGCAAAAAAACCTAATTTTGAAAATTCTTTTGCTGCTTTTGAATTTTGACAAATATAATTTGAAGAATTGATTTTTATTGTTTCACGAGAAACATTTTCTTTTTCTAAGCAAATTTCATATTTTGCAGGAGTATAAAATGCATGTGAAATTTTAGAAAATTCTACATTAAAAGCGTGCGAACTTCTATAAATTTCTAAAATCTCTCCCTTATCATAAAGCCCACAAGTTCCTATAAATATAAGTTTTGATGGTTTTTCTTTGAAGCAAAGTTGACTCAAATGAAAAGCTGATTCAACCAAACCTATGCCTATAGCTTTTGCAAAAGAAAAATTTTCATTTCCACCCGCACAAACAATCATTTTGATCCTTATGAAATTTTACAAAAAATAATTCTACCTAAAAAGACTTAATTAAGAATTTTTAGATAAAATTATTTCTTATGGTTAAAGCAAAAAAACAATACGGACAAAATTTTTTAATCGATAAAAGCGTATTAGCAAAAATCATCCAAGCCATACCCAAAGAGATGAACAATATCATTGAGATTGGGCCTGGCTTAGGTGATTTAACGCAAGAACTTTTAAAAATTTCTCAAGTAAAAGCTTATGAAATCGATAATGATCTCATACCTATTTTAAAAAAGAAATTTCAAAAAGAACTTGAATGTGGAAAATTTAACTTGATCCATCAAGACGCAAGCGAAGCTTTTAATCCTAGTCTTGATGAAAAACCATATTTTTTGGTTGCAAATTTGCCTTATTATGTTGCAAGTCACATTATATTAAAAGCTTTAGAAGATAAAAATTGTCTAGGGCTTATTGTAATGGTGCAAAAAGAAATGGCTGAAAAATTCTGCGCTAAAGAAGGAAATAGTGAGTTTTCTTCCTTAGGTGTTTTAAGTGCAATGATTTGCGAAAGAAAAATGCTTTTTGATGTTGATCCACAATGTTTTAATCCGCCGCCAAAAGTTATGTCAGCGGTGATGAGTTTGATTAAAACTAAGGATTTTGATGAACTTTGCGAAATAGAAAATTTCAAAAATTTTCTAAAAGACTGTTTTAAAGCTCCTAGAAAACAACTCTTAGGAAATTTAAAAACATATAAAGCAAAAGTTTTAGAAGTTTTAAGCACTCTTGGCTTAAAAGAAAACATCAGACCACATGAAATTTGCGTTGATTCATACCTTAAAATTTATGACAAATTAAAGGATGAATATGGACGAAAACAAAGAGATAAATAAAAATGAACAAAATCCGAACTCAAATTCAAAAAACAATAAACGCTATAAATATAAAAATCGTAGAAAAAAATTAGCTGATTCTTTGCAAAATGAAAACGATACTCCAAAAATCGATCAAAATTCTAACAAGGAAAATTCTGAAAACTCAGAAAATAAAACTGAGAAAAAAAAGAAGAAAAATCGTAATCTTCCTTCAAAACTCACAGGCAATGAAGATTGGCAAATCGCTCTTGCAGAATGTATAGAAGCTAACCGTGTTTCACATGAAAACCGCTTACACCCCTTAAAATATAATAATTCTAGCGAACATAAAATCCGCATCACTCCTTTAGGAGGCTTAGGAGAAATCGGTGGAAATATCAGTGTTTTTGAAACCAATAAAGACGCAATTATAGTAGATATAGGTATGAGTTTTCCAGATGGGACTATGCATGGGGTAGATATTATCATCCCTGATTTTGACTATGTAAGAAAAATTAAAGATAAAATTCGCGGTATAGTGATCACTCATGCACACGAAGATCATATCGGTGCGGTGCCTTATTTCTTTAAAGAATTTCAATTTCCTATCTACGCTACACCTTTGGCTTTAGGAATGATTTCAAACAAATTTGAAGAACATGGCTTAAAAGCAGAACGCAAATGGTTTCGTCCTGTAGAAAAACGTAAAGTTTATGAAATAGGTGAATTTGATATAGAGTGGATCCACATCACGCATTCTATCATTGATGCTTCAGCACTTGCGATCAAAACAAAAGCAGGAACGATTATCCACACAGGTGATTTTAAAATTGATCAAACTCCAATCGATGGCTATCCAACAGACTTAGGACGTTTGGCACATTATGGAGAAGAAGGGGTTTTATGTCTTTTAAGCGATAGTACAAATTCGTACAAAGAAGGTTATACAAAAAGTGAAAGCTCCGTAGGGCCAACTTTTGATCAAATCTTTGCACGTACCAAAGGCAGGGTGATCATGAGTACTTTTAGTTCTAATATCCACCGCGTTTATCAAGCTATCACTTATGGTTTAAAATACGGTAGAAAAGTTTGTGTGATCGGTCGTTCTATGGAAAGAAATCTTTATACTACTATGGAATTAGGCTATATCAAACTTGATAGAAAAATTTTCATTGATGCTGATGAAGTAAGCAAATATAAAGACAATGAAGTGCTTATCGTAACTACAGGAAGTCAAGGTGAAACTATGAGTGCGCTTTATAGAATGGCAACAGATGAGCATAAATTTATAAAGATTAAGCCTACAGATCAAGTAATCATTTCAGCTAAAGCTATACCAGGAAATGAAGCAAGCGTTTCTGCAGTGCTTGACTATCTTTTAAAAGCAGGAGCTAAAGTAGCGTATCAAGAATTTAGTGAAATTCATGTAAGCGGACACGCTAGTATAGAAGAGCAAAAGCTTATGCTAACTCTTACTAAACCTAAATTTTTCTTACCGGTTCATGGGGAATACAACCATATCACCAAACACAAAGAAACAGCAATGAAGTGCGGTATCCCTGAAAGAAATATTTATCTTATGAGTGATGGCGATCAAGTAGAACTTTGCCAAAAATATGTCAAACGCATAAAAACCGTAAAAACAGGTAAAGTTTTTGTAGATAATCAAATCAACAAACAAATCGCCGATGATGTAGTTATAGATCGCCAAAAACTTGCAGATAGTGGTATAGTAGTTATTATCGCACAAATTGACAAAGCTACAAAAACACTGATCAACAAACCAAGAGTATTTAGCTATGGGCTAGTAGCTGACAAACACGATCATGCTTTTAGCAAAGATATGGCTGAAGTTTTAGGACAATTTTTCATCAATGTTAAAGATGAAGTACTCAATGATCCAAGATTTTTAGAAAATCAAATCCGCCAAGTTTTAAGAAAACACATCTTTAGAAAGATTAAAAAATACCCAACCATAGTTCCAACTATTTTTGTAATGTAAAAAAGGGCAAAAACGCCCTTTTTAAGGAAGATCAAATGAGAATTAATAAATTTATATCCCATAACACCCGCTATTCACGCCGTGAAGCCGATGAACTTATCAAACAAGGCTTAGTAAAAATAAACAACAAAATTGCCCTTTTAAGCGATGAAGTTAAATTTGATGATAAAGTTTTTGTTAAAGGTAAAAGAGTACAAAAAAGAACGCAATTTAGCGTGATAATCTACCATAAACAAAAAGGTGAAATTGTCAGTAAAAAAGACGATCGTGGAAGAAAAACTATATATGATACCTTGCCAAGACAATTTAGTACTTGGCTTAGCGTAGGCAGGCTGGATTATGCAAGTGAAGGCTTACTTTTGCTTACAGATTCTCCTGTGATTGCCGATGCTTTAATGCATAGCGATTTAGAAAGAGAATACTACCTTAAAGTTAAAGGCACGGTGAGCAAACAAGTCATCGAAGCCATGCAAAATGGACTTGAGATTAAAAATGAAAAAAAAGGCGCGCATGCAAAAACTAAAATTACCTCTATGAGTTTTGCTCCTTTTATAGACTTTGAAATTTTTGGATCAAGTGGAGGCTATACTAAGCTTAGAGTGGTTATAAATGAAGGTAAAAATAGAGAGCTTAGACGCTTTTTTGGACATTTTGATCTTGAGGTTATGGATCTTAAGCGTGTTGCTTTTGGGGCTTTAGATCTTGGTATGTTAAAGGCGGGAAAACACCGTTATTTAGAAAATGGCGAATATGAAAAATTAAGAGATTTTTTGAAATTTAATGAAATAAGATATTGATCATTATATACAAAAATTTAAAAAATAATGATAATTTTTAAATTCTAAAAATTCTATTATTATTATCCTTTTTAAAAGGAAAATAATAGAAAAATTTCATCAAATTCCTTGACTTTGAAAACAAGATTTTATATACTCTCATTTCAATTTTTATAAATTGGTTAGTTTTTAACTAACGAGTTCTTTTTAAAGGAAATATTATGGAAAGAATTAGGCTTAAGCTAAAAGCTTATGACCATCGAGTACTAGACAGAACAGTTGCAGCAATCGTAGAAGCTGTTAAAAGAACAGGTGCGGATATCAGAGGTCCGATACCAATGCCTACTAAAATCAAACGCTATACAGTTTTAAAATCTCCACACATTAACAAAGATTCTCGTGAGCAGTTTGAGATAAGAATTCACGCGCGTATGCTAGATATAGTAGCAGCGACTCCAGATACAGTTGATTCTTTAACTAAGCTTGATTTAGCGCCAGAAGTAAGCGTTGAAGTAAGAGCTATGGGTAAGTAAGGATAAGATATGGAATATATTGTAGAAAAAATCGGAATGAGTAGAACAATTACTAATCCAAGTATCGCTGTAACTTTACTAAGAGTTGTAAATGCAAAAGTATGTGAAGTTGAAGGCGGAAAGGCTTTAGTAGCATATCCAAAAGGTAAAGCAAGTAATAAATGTGTCGCAGGACAACAAAAAAAGTATAATCTTTCTGCAGAATACAATAGATTTGCGACTTTAGAAGTAGCAAATACTGAAGCAGGAGATTTAGATGAAACTCCATTAAATGAAGCAAAAATTTTAAAAGTAAGCTTTAACACTAAAGGTAGAGGTTATAGCGGTGTTATGAAAAGACATAACTTCGCAGGGGGTCCAGCAAGTCACGGTTCTAGATTTCACAGACGCCACGGATCTATTGGTAATAGAGAATGGCCAGGTCGTGTTCAACCAGGTATGAAAATGGCAGGACACTATGGAAATACTAAAGTGACCGTTAAAAACGAAGTTGTATCTTATGATGCTGAAAATAAAATTTTAGTAGTTAAAGGTGCAGTACCAGGTTATAATGGTGCTATGGGTAAAATAAGGATTGCAAAATGAGTAAAGTAGTTGTTTTAAATGATAAATTAGAAAAAGCAGGTGAACTTGATTTACCTTCAAAATATGCGGAAGTAAATCCACACAATCTTTACTTGTATGTAAAATCTTACCTTGCAAGTTTAAGAGCAAATACAGCTCATACTAAAGGTAGAAGTGATGTAAGTGGTGGTGGTAAAAAACCTTGGAGACAAAAAGGTCGTGGCGGTGCTAGAGCGGGTTCAACAAGAACTAACGTTTGGGTAGGCGGTGCGGTTGCTTTTGGTCCAACAAATGAAAGAAACTACTTTCAAAAAGTAAATAAAAAACAAAAAAGATTGGCGCTTGAAAGAGCTTTAGCAGATAAAGCAGCTAAAGGTGTGTTATTTACTGCTGATTCTTTGGCTATTGAAAGTGGTAAAACAAAAGATGCAAACGCTGTGATTAAAAAACTTGGCGTCAAAGATGCTTTAATCGTTAAAGATTTACTAGATGAAAAAACACTTTTAGCTTACAGAAATTTAGCAAATTGCTATGTAGTTGATGTAAGCGAAGTAAATGCTTATTTAGTATCTGTATTTAATGCTGTTATTATGGAAAAATCAGCGTTAGAATCTATTATAAAAGAGGGATAATTATGGCAGATATTACTGATATAAAGACTATACTTTACACAGAAAAAAGTTTGAATTTGCAAGAGCAAGGTGTCGTAGTTATTCAAACTTCGCCAAAAATGACTAAAACAGGTTTAAAAGCGGTTTTAAAAGAGTATTTTGGTGTAACTCCAAAAAGCATCAATTCCTTAAGAATGGATGGAAAAGTTAAGCGTTTTAGAGGTCGTTTAGGTCAAAGAAACGATTATAAAAAATTCTATGTTAAGCTACCTGAAGGTGTTAGCTTAGAAAATACGGAGGCTTAAGATGGCAATTAAAACTTATAAACCATATACTCCAAGTAGAAGATATATCACAGGTTTAAGTTCTGAAGATATTACAGCTAAACCAAGTGTACGCTCACTACTTGTTAAACTTCCAGCACACGCAGGTCGTAACAGCTATGGAAGAATTACAAGTCGTCATAAAGAAGCGGGTGCTAAAAAACTTTACAGAATTATTGATTTTAAACGTCGTAAATTCGGTATAGAAGGCAAAGTAGAAGCAATCGAGTATGATCCATATAGAAATTGTAGAATTGCTTTGATTGCTTATAAAGATGGGGAAAAAAGATATATTCTTCAACCACGTGGATTAAGCGTTGGCGATATCGTTGTAGCTGCTGAAAGCGGACTTGATATTAAACCAGGTAATGCAATGAAGCTTAAAAACATTCCTGTGGGTACTATTGTTCATAATGTTGAGTTAAAACCAGGTAAAGGCGGTCAAATGATCCGTTCTGCGGGTGCTTATGCACAACTTATGGGTAAAGAAGAAAAATATGTTATTTTAAGACTTGCAAGTGGCGAAATGAGACAAGTTTTAGCTGAATGTATGGCAAGTATCGGCGAAGTTGGAAATGAAGAATGGGCTAACGTAACTATCGGTAAAGCAGGTAGAAATCGCCATAGAGGTATCCGCCCGCAAACTCGTGGTTCTGCAATGAACCCAGTAGATCACCCACACGGTGGGGGTGAAGGTAAGAAAAATTCAGGCCGTCATCCAGTAACTCCATGGGGTAAACCAACCAAAGGTGCGAAAACTCGTCGTAAAAAAGCTAGCGATAAGCTAATAATTTCAAGAAGAAAAGGAAAGTAAGATGGCTAGATCACTAAAAAAAGGTCCTTTTGTTGATGATCATGTAATGAAAAAAGTCATCGCTGCTAAAAAGGCTAATGATAATAAACCAATTAAAACTTGGTCAAGAAGAAGCACAATTACTCCTGATATGATAGGACTTACATTTAATGTTCATAATGGTAAAAGCTTTATTCCAGTTTATATTACTGAAAATCATATCGGTTATAAGCTTGGTGAATTTGCTCCAACACGCACATTTAAAGGGCATAAAGGCTCTGTGCAAAAGAAAATTGGTAAGTAAGGGATAAGATATGAGTAAAGCATTAATTAAATTCATAAGATTATCTCCAACTAAAGCAAGATTGATTGCTAGGGAAGTTCAGGGGATGAATGCAGAATTAGCTATGGCTAGTTTAAAATTTATGCCAAATAAAGGTGCAAAATATATCGCAAACGCAATTTCAAGTGCAGTAGCAAATGGTGGCTTTGAAGCAAACGAAGTGGTTGTAAAAAGTTGTCGCGTGGATGCAGCTGCGGTGTTGAAAAGATTTAGACCAAGAGCTAGAGGAAGTGCAAGTCGTATTAGAAAACCAACTTCACATATTTTAGTAGAAGTGGCAAAAGCAGAAGTGAAAGCTGAAGAGAAAAAAGCAGTAGCTAAAAAAACTACTACAACAAAAGCTCCAGCTAAAAAAACAACAAGCACTAAAAAAGCAACAGCGAAAAAGGAAAGCTAATGGGACAAAAAGTTAATCCAATTGGTCTAAGACTAGGAATCAATAGAAACTGGGAATCAAGATGGTTTCCAACTAAAGCAAATTTAGTAGAAAATATCGGTGAAGATTACAAAATCAGAGCTTTCTTAAAAAGAAAACTTTATTACGCAGGAATTAGTCAAATTTTAGTAGAAAGAACTGCTAAAAAACTTCGCGTTACTGTAGTTGCTGCAAGACCAGGTATCATCATCGGTAAAAAAGGTAGTGATGTTGATAATTTAAGAAAAGAATTGCAAGATTTAATCGGTAAAGATGTAAATATCAATATCAAAGAAGAAAGAAAAGCAGGAGCTTCAGCTCAACTTGCTGCTGAAAGTGTTGCAACTCAACTTGAAAAAAGAATTGCTTTTAGAAGAGCAATGAAAAAAGTAATTCAAGGCGCGCAAAAAGCAGGCGCTAAAGGGATTAAAGTTTCAGTTTCTGGTCGTTTAGGCGGTGCTGAAATGGCAAGAACAGAATGGTATCTTGAAGGACGCGTTCCACTTCATACTTTAAGAGCAAAAATCGATTATGGTTTTGCAGAAGCTAGAACTACTTATGGAAACATAGGGGTTAAAGTATGGATCTTTAAAGGTGAGGTATTACACAAAGGTATGCAACCTGAAAAAACTGAAGAAAGTGCTCCAGCTAAAAAGCCAAGACGCACAAGAAGGGGTAAATAATCATGTTAATGCCAAAAAGAACTAAATATCGCAAAATGATGAAAGGGCGTAACAGAGGTTATGCTAATCGTGGAACAGAATTTACTTTTGGTGAATTTGCATTAAAAGCAACTGAAGCAGGACGCATTAACTCACGCCAAATCGAAGCAGCGCGTATTGCTTTAACTCGTTTTGTTAAAAGACAAGGAAAAACTTGGATTAGAGTTTTCCCAGATAAGCCTTTGACAAAAAAACCTTTAGAAACTCGTATGGGTAAAGGTAAAGGTGCTGTTGAGGAATGGGTAATGAATATCAAGCCAGGCCGTATCATTTATGAAATGGCAGGAGTAAGCGAAGAAATGGCAAGAGAAGCATTGACTTTAGCTATGCATAAACTTCCATTTAAAACTAAGTTTGTTACAAGAGAGAGCCAAAATGAAATATACTGAGATTAAAGATAAAACAGCAGCTGAGCTTGCAACAATGCTAAAAGAAAAAAAGGTGCTTTTATTCACTTTAAAACAAAAGCTAAAAACAATGCAACTTACTAATCCAAAAGAGATTAGCCAAGTAAAAAAAGACATTGCTAGAATAAATACAGCAATTAACGCTTTAAGATAAGGATAGAGAAAATGGCATTTAAAAGAGAAATTCAAGGCGTTGTTGTTAAAATCGCTGGTGAAAAAACCGCAAGTGTTTTGGTTGAAAGAAAAGTGGTTCATCCAAGATATAGAAAAATTGTTAAACGCTTTAAAAAATATCTAATTCATGATGAGAGAAATGAAGTTAAAGTGGGTGATACTGTTGTTGCAGTAGAATGCAGACCACTTTCAAAAAGAAAATCATTTCGCTTAAAATCTGTATTAGCTACAGGAGTTGAGTAATGATTCAAAGTTTTACAAGACTTGCAGTTGCTGATAATAGCGGTGCAAAAGAATTAATGTGTATCAAGGTTTTAGGGGGTAGCAAAAGAAGATACGCTACCGTAGGTGATGTAATCGTTGCATCTGTTAAAAAAGCTTTACCAAATGGAAAAGTTAAAAAAGGTCAAGTGGTAAAAGCGGTTATCGTTAGAACTAAAAAAGAAATTCATAGAGATAATGGTTCTTTGATTCGTTTTGATGAAAATGCTGCGGTTATTCTTGACAACAAAAGAGAGCCTATCGGAACTCGTATCTTTGGGCCAGTGGGCAGAGAAGTTAGATATGGTGGCTTTATGAAAATCGTTTCACTAGCACCGGAGGTATTATAATGGCGGTTAAATTAAAAATCAAAAAAGGTGATAGCGTTAAGGTTATCACAGGCGATGATAAAGGTAAAACAGGTAAAGTTTTAGCGGTATATCCAAAAACACTTAAAGTGGTAGTTGAAGGATGTAAAATCGCTAAAAAAGCTATTAAGCCGAGTGAGAAAAACCCAAATGGTGGTTTTATCAATAAAGAAATGCCAATGGATATTTCCAATGTGGCAAAAGTTCAGGAGTAAGCGATGATGAGATTAAAAGAAAAATACAATCAAAGCATTAAACCTGCATTGGTTAAAGAATTTGATATTAAAAATCCTATGCTTATCCCTGTGATCGAAAAAGTAGTTATCAGCGTAGGTGCTGGTGAGTTGGCTAAAGATCAAAAAGTATTGCAAAATGTTGCAGATACTATTTCTTTAATTGCAGGACAAAAGGCTGTGATTACTAAAGCTAAAAAATCAGTTGCAGGATTTAAAGTTCGCGAAGGTTTTCCTGTGGGTGTAATGGTAACTTTAAGAAAAGAAAATATGTATGCTTTTCTTGATAAATTAATCTCTATTGCTTTGCCAAGGGTGAAAGACTTTAGAGGTTTAAGTAGAGATGGTTTTGATGGACGCGGAAACTATAACTTCGGTCTTGATGAGCAGTTGATGTTCCCAGAAGTGGAGTATGATAAAATTTTAAGAACTCATGGTATGAATATTTCTATAGTTACAACAGCACAAAATGACAAACAGGCACAAAAGTTATTAGAACTTATCGGTGTGCCATTTACAAAAGGAAAGTAAGATGGCTAAAAAATCAATGATTGCAAAAGCGGCACGCAAGCCTAAATTTAAGGTTAGAGCTTATACGAGATGCCAAATTTGTGGGCGTCCGCATTCGGTTTATAGAGATTTTGGAATTTGCAGAGTTTGCTTAAGAAAAATGGGCAATGAAGGTTTGATTCCAGGCCTTAAGAAAGCAAGTTGGTAAGGATAAAATATGATAAATGATATTATTTCAGATTCACTCACTCGTATCAGAAATGCAGGAATGAGAAAGCTTGAAACAACCAAGCTTTTACATTCTAAAGTTGTAGAAGCTTTAGTTGGAATTTTTCAAGCTAAGGGCTATATTGAGAGTTTTAATGTTATTGAAGAAGATAAAAAGAAATTTATCAATGTAGTTTTAAAATACGATGAAAAAGGTAAGAGTGTTATCAATGAGCTTAAAAGAATTTCTAAGCCTGGTCGTCGTGTTTATAAAGGTAAAGATGAAATCAAGCGTTTTAAAAACGGTTATGGTACTATCGTAGTTAGCACAAGTCGTGGCGTTTTAGCTAATGATGAAGCTTATAAAGCAGGTGTTGGCGGCGAAATTTTATGTACTATTTGGTAAAAAATCTGCTTTTTATGGCATTGGGTATCCATTCTTTTAAAAAAGTAGAAATATCCTAGACAAATAAAAAGGAAAAATATGTCTCGTATAGGTAAACAACCGATTGCTATTCCAGCAGGAGTAGAAGTAAAATTAGAAGGAAATTTGCTTAAATTTAAAAAAGGAAATTTGGCAAAAGAACTTGATACTAAAGCAAATGTAAATGTTGAGATTAAAGATAATAATATTCTTTTTTCTCCAAAAGGTGAAGATAGACAAAGTAGAGCTTATTGGGGAACTTACAGAGCTTTAGCTTACAATATCGTTGTAGGTTTAACTCAAGGTTTTTCAAAAACTCTTGAAATCAATGGAGTTGGTTATAAAGCAGCTTTAAAAGGTAAAGTTTTAGAACTAAGCCTTGGTTTTTCTCATCCTATTAATTATGATATTCCAGAAGGAATTGAAATTGTAGTGGATAAAAATACTATTACAGTTAAAGGAAGTGATAAACAAGTTGTAGGTCAAGTTGCTGCTCAAATTCGTGAATTTAGACCACCAGAGCCATATAAAGGAAAAGGCGTTAAGTATTCTGATGAACGCATTATCCGCAAAGCTGGTAAGACATCTAAGAAGTAAGGGTAGAATATGAGAGCAAATGTATTAAAAAGAAAACTAACTTTAAGAATCAAAAGAAAAAAAAGAATTAGAGCGAAAATTTCAGGTTGTGAAAATTTTCCAAGAATTTCTGTATTTAAATCGAACAGAACTCTATATATCCAAGCGATTGATGATGCAAAAGCTGTAACTTTAGCAGCAGTTGATGGACGCAAACTTGGCGTTAAAGCAAATAAAGAAGGCGCTAAAAAAATCGCTGCTGAATTTGCTAAAACTTTAAAAGCTAAAAAGATAGAACAAGCTGTTTTTGATAGAAATGGTTATGTATATCATGGTGTTATTGCAGTTTTGGCTGAATC
Organism: Campylobacter sp. BCW_4332; assembly: GCF_001763175.1. Taxonomy (NCBI): domain Bacteria; kingdom Pseudomonadati; phylum Campylobacterota; class Epsilonproteobacteria; order Campylobacterales; family Campylobacteraceae; genus Campylobacter; species Campylobacter sp. BCW_4332. Next base: position 64,936 of record NZ_MJYF01000069.1, read on the forward strand.
TTTAAGAGAAAATGGCATTAGGCTATAAGGGGTAAATCGATGGAAAAATATAATAGAGAAGAATTTGAAGAAGTAATCGTCGATATCGGCAGAGTTACTAAGGTTGTTAAAGGTGGTAGAAGATTTAGATTTACTGCTTTAGTTATCGTTGGAAACCGCAAAGGTTTAGTAGGTGTTGGTTATGGTAAGGCTAAGGAAGTTCCAGATGCTATCCGTAAAGCTGTTGACGATGCGTTTAAAAATATCGTTGAAGTTAAAACTAAAGGCTCAACTATCGCTCACGATGTAGAGGTAAAATATAATGCAAGTAGAATTTTACTTAAACCAGCTAGTGAAGGTACAGGAGTTATCGCAGGTGGTTCTACACGCCCTATCGTGGAACTTGCAGGTATTAAAGACATCTTAACCAAGTCTTTGGGTTCAAATAATTCAGCTAATGTGGTTCGTGCTACAATCAAAGCTTTAACAATGTTAAAAGGATAAGAAGATGAATTTAACAAAAGCAGCGGGTTCAACGCATAAAACTAAAAGAATTGGCCGTGGTCAAGGTTCTGGCATGGGTAAGACTGCTACTAAAGGGGGTAAAGGTCAAACTGCTAGAAAAGGTTATAATGAAAAAAGAGGTTTTGAAGGGGGTCAACAACCGCTTCAAAGAAGACTACCAAAAGTAGGTTTTACTTCTAAAATTCAAAAACCTTATGTGATCAATGTTGAAAAAATCACAGCTGTAAAAGAGCTTAGTGAAATTACATTTGAGAGTATTAAAAGTGTTCACAAAATTTCAAAATCTGTGAATAAAATCAAATTAATTGGTGCAAGTGCAAAAGATTTAGTATCAAAAATCAAAGACGAGAATATTAGCGTCACCGGATCAAAATAATGAATAGAGCATTGACGAATAAGATTTTAATCACCTTAGCATTTTTGTTTGCTTATAGGGTTCTGGCTTATGTGCCAGTTCCTGGCGTCAATGCTGATGTGATTGCGGAATTTTTTAATAACAATCAAAACAATGCTTTGGGTTTATTTAATGTTTTTAGTGGTGGAGCGGCTGAACGCTTTTCTATCATTTCTTTAGGTATTATGCCTTATATTACTGCTTCTATTATTATGGAGCTTCTTGCAGCAACTTTTCCAAATATTGGTAAGATGAAAAAAGAGCGTGATAGTATGCAAAAATATATGCAAATTATCCGTTATGCGACTATTGTGATTACTTTGGTTCAAAGTATAGGCGTTGCTATAGGTTTGCAAAGCTTACATGGTCGTGGTGGCGCAGGGGCTATAATGGTGGAAGATTTAAATATGTTTATCGCACTTTGTGCTATTTCTATGCTTGCAGGAACTATGCTTTTAATGTGGCTTGGCGAACAAATTACACAAAGAGGTATAGGAAATGGTATTTCTTTAATCATTTTTGCAGGTATTGTTTCAGGTATTCCAAGAGCGATTTCAGGAACTGTAGGACAAATTAATTCAGGTGAGATGAATTTCTTAACCGCTTTTGCAATTTTTGCTTTGATTTTAATCACTATAGGCGTGATTATTTATGTAGAACTTGGAGAAAGAAGAATTCCTATTTCTTATTCTCGTAAAGTTGTAATGCAAAATCAAAACAAACGCATTATGAATTATATTCCTATTAAACTCAATCTTAGTGGAGTTATTCCACCGATTTTTGCTAGTGCGATTTTGATGTTTCCAACAACGATTTTACAAACTAGTACAAATCCTTATCTACAAGCCATTAATGACTTTTTAAATCCAAATGGTTATTTGTTTCATGTTTTAACTTTCTTGTTTGTAATTTTCTTTGCTTATTTTTATGCTTCTATTGTATTTAACGCTAAAGACATAGCAGAAAATTTGAAAAAGCAAGGCGGTTTTATCCCTGGAATTCGTCCAGGTGAAGGAACTTCAAATTATCTTAATGAAGTGGCTTCTCGTTTAACTTTATCAGGTTCTATTTATTTAGGGCTTGTTGCAACCTTGCCTTGGGTTTTGGTGAAATTTATGGGTGTGCCTTTTCATTTTGGCGGTACTTCTGTACTTATTGTAGTTCAAGTAGCGCTTGATACAATGAGAAAAATTGAAGCTCAAATTTATATGAGTAAATACCAAACTTTAAGTGCAGTAGGTTTGTAATAAATAAAATTAGCAAGATTTTTCTTGCTAATTTATCCTAGGTTTTTGCTTTAAAAATAAAAACACAATGCACACTATAAAAATTACTATTGACCATATTAAAAAAGCATCTACAAGACCCATTTGCCTAACGATAGGTTGAGAGATAATAGGACTTAAAAATTGTCCTAAAAATATACAACTTGCTAAAATTCCATAAGCCCTAGCGCGAGCATTTTCAGGACAGATTGAAAAAAGATAAGCCGTATTATTTACAAGCATAATACCTCCGCCCATTCCAAGCAAAGCTAAGGCGATTAAAACTGTGAAAAAGCTATCTACTAAAAAAAGCAGCAAAAAAGAACAAGATACGATAAAAAGAGTTAAAACATAGATAGTTTTAATACTTAAGAATTTTATAATATATCTATAGCTTAGAGAGAAAAAACCATAACATAGTGCAGACACAGACATCGAAATACCTATATATTTAGGATCCAATCCTAAATGTTCTTCTATATAGTAAGGAAGTTGAGTTGGTGAAATATAATAAACTACCATGATAAAAAAACCTATAAAATAGATAGGAAAAAATTGCCAATAATTTGTTTTTGCTTCTATTTTTGTATGATTATAGAATTTAAATTTTCTAGGTTCAAAAAGATAAATGATAGCCATTAAGGTAATTAAAATTCCAAGTCCATATACCAAAAAAGGATAACGCCAAGAATAACTTGAAACAAATCCCGCAATAGAAATAAAAACAGCACCCCCTACCGCACAAAAAAATCCTTGAAGACTTAAAGCATTTTCTCTGCGATTAAAGCCACCGCGACTATAATAATCTCCAAGTAAAGCCGAAGCGCCTGTCATTATAAAAGCAGTTGCCATACCAAAAATAGCTCTTGAAGTCAGTATAGCATAAATATCATTTAAGAAAAAGCCACTTACTCCAGAAATAGTCCAAACCACCATAGCTGGAAGAATGAATTTTAATTTGCCAAATTTATCCATTAAAATACCAGCGAATGGAGATAAAATGACAACAAAAATAGCAGGAATGGTTAAAACTAAGCGAACAAGTATATCAAGATGAGCTAATGTGAAACTTGAAGCAAGAGTAGCACCACTTTGGGTTAAAAGTTCTTCAAAATGTCTGTTGATAGCAGGCAGAGCAGATGAAATGACCACACTTCCTAGCATAGTCATAGCGGCCATAGAAAACACAGCTGCTTTAAATCCGGATTTTTCGGTAATTTGAATTATTTTTTTATCCATTTTTGTATCATTTGGATGAAATTTATAAGTTTTGCCATTCATAATTTTGCCTTTTTTATTTTATTATACTCCAAAAATTATGATTTGTATTTAAAATTACTTAAAATTATATTTTATTTATTTTGTTATGATAGTTTTGTTTTTAAAATATATTTTATAAGTAGAATTTTAAATAATTTTAGCTAAATTCAGCTTTTTATTTAACAAGGGTGTAAAATGAAGAAAAATTTAATCATAGTAGAATCTCCTGCAAAAGCTAAAACCATAGGAAATTTTTTGGGAAAAGATTATGAAGTGATTGCTTCTAAAGGACATATTAGAGATTTACCTAAATCAAGCTTTGGGATTAAAATAGAAGATGATGAATTTATTCCAGAGTATAGAATCACAAGTGATCATAGCGCCTTAGTTAAAGAACTTAAAAGCAAAGCCAAAGATGCCAAAGAAGTCTATCTTGCAACGGATGAGGATAGAGAAGGAGAAGCCATAGCTTATCATATTGCAAAAGCTATAGGCAAAGATGAAAATACCTTGCCGCGCATTGTTTTTCACGAAATTACCAAAAGCGCTATAGAAAATGCTTTAAAAAATCCAAGAAAATTAGATATGCACTCTGTAAATGCTCAACAAACTAGACGCCTTTTAGATCGCATTGTAGGATATAAACTCAGCCCCTTATTGGGGCAAAAAATTCAAAGAGGACTTAGCGCAGGGCGTGTTCAAAGTGCGGCTTTAAAGATCATAGTCGATCGTGAAAAAGAAATTCGTGCCTTTGTACCACTGGAATATTTTAGCATAGATATGATTTTTCAAAAAGATTTGGATGCAGAACTAGTTGAGTTTGACAAAGCTAAGATAGAAAAACTTACCATTATCAACAAAGATCGTGCCAAACTTGTACTGGAAGCTTGCAAAAATGAAGCTTATACTATAAGTGACATTGAAAGCAAAGAAAGAAAAATCGCTCCACCACCTCCTTTTATGACTTCAACTTTACAGCAAAGTGCTAGCAATCGCCTTGGTTTTAACCCTAAAAAAACCATGATGATAGCTCAAAAACTCTATGAAGGAGTAAATACTCACGAGGGCGTGATGGGGGTTATTACCTACATGAGAACTGATAGTTTAAATTTGGCCAAAGAAGCTATAGAAAATGCAAGAAAATTCATACAAGCAAATTTTGGCCAAGATTATCTTCCAAGCCAAGCAAATGTATATACTACAAAGGCTAAAGGTGCTCAAGAAGCTCATGAAGCTATACGCCCTACAAATTTAAGTTTTACTCCAGAAATTGCGGCCAAATTTTTAGACAAAGATGAGTTAAAACTTTACACACTTATTTACAATCGCTTTTTAGCCTGTCAGATGAATCCTGCTATCTCTCAAACTCAAAATGTATTTGTAAAAAATGATAGAGCAGTTTTTAAAATAAGCGGTAGAAAAATCCTTTTCGATGGATATTATAAAGTTTATGGTGATATGGATAAGGATAAAATTTTACCAAATTTTAAAATAGGTGAAAATTTAAAAATACAAAATTTAGAAATGAACTCACATTTTACCGAACCACCTTCAAGGTATTCAGAAGCAGGACTTGTAAAAAAACTTGAAAGTTTAGGCATAGGTCGCCCTTCTACTTATGCACCAACCATTTCTATACTTACAAGCCGTGATTATGTAAAAATAGACAAAAAACAACTTATTCCTAGTGAGGTTGCTTTTAATGTAACCGAAGTGCTTGAAAAAAATTTTAGCGATATAGTAGATAGCAAATTTACTTCAAATCTTGAAAACACTTTAGATGAAATCGCAGAAGATAAGGCAGATTGGCAAGAAACTTTAAAAGAATTTTACTATCCTTTTATGAGAAAAATCGAAGAAGGAAAAACAAAAATCGCCAGTCAAAAAACTGTTACAAAATTAGGTGAAAGTTGTCCTGATTGTGGTGGGGAACTTGCTATTAGAAAAGGGCGTTTTGGAGAATTTGTAGCGTGTTTAAATTTCCCAAAATGTAAGTATTCAAGAAATTTAAAAAGTGAAAGTAAAAATGAAAGCGAAAATACTGCCGCAAAAGCTAAAGCTAATGGTACAGGTATTACTTGTCCAAGTTGTCAAAAAGGTGAAATCGTAGAACGCTTTTCAAAACGCGGTAAATTTTATGGCTGTAGCGCTTATCCAAAATGCAATTTTATAAGTAAATACAAACCAAGCGAAGAAAAATGCGAAGAGTGTGGCGAAACTTTAGTGATAAAAGAGCTTAAAAAAGGTACATTCTTAGAATGTTTAAAGTGTAAAATTAAAAAAGAAATGAAGGATTAAAATGCAAATCATGCTTTGTGCTATTTCAAATATAGCGAGTGGAAATTGTTCAGAAGACTGTAAATACTGTACCCAAAGTGCCCATGTAAAAACAGATATTCAAAAATATCGTCGTAAAGAACTTTCACAAATCGTTTTAGAAGCAAAAATGGCAAAGAAAAATGAAGCCTTGGGTTTTTGTTTGGTTACAGCAGGACTTGGGATTGATGATGAAAAGCTTGAGTATGTTTGCGAAGCTGCTAAGGCTGTGCAAAAAGAAGTGCCTAACTTGCTTTTAATTGCCTGTAATGGCATGGCAAGCGTGGAGCAACTCAAAGAACTTAAAAAAGCAGGAATTTTTTCTTATAATCACAATCTTGAAACTTCTAAGGAATTTTTTCCACAAATTTGCACCACGCATACTTGGGAAAGTAGATTTCAAACCAATTTAAACGCTAAAGAAGCAGGGCTTATGCTTTGTTGTGGTGGAATCTATGGTATGGGTGAGAGTGAAGAAGATAGGCTAAGTTTTAGAAAATCTTTGCAAGAATTACAGCCTTTTTCAACGCCTATTAATTTTTTTATAGCAAATGAAAATTTAAAACTACAAGTTCCAAGACTTGGCGCTGATGAAGCTTTAAAAATCGTGCGTGATACCAAAGAGGCTTTACCGCAAAGCGTGGTAATGGTAGCAGGTGGGCGTGAAGTGGTATTACGAGAAAGACAATATGAAATTTTTCAAGCAGGTGCTGGGGCTATTGTTATAGGGGATTATTTAACCACTAAAGGTGAAGAACCAAGTCAAGATATAATAAAATTAAAAGAAATGGGATTTACTTTTGCATCAGAGTGTCATTGATCCGCAAGGTTTAATTGATCTAAAAATTCTTATTGTTATAGCTTTATGCTTACTTTTTTCTCCGCATATTGCAAAAATTTTACGCTTGCCTCTTTCGGCTACTGAAATTATTTTAGGGGCAATAATAGCGTATTTTGGTTTCATAGGAAAAAGTGAAAATTTTGCACTTTTAGCCAATGTAGGTTTTTATTATCTAATGTTTATAGCGGGCATGGAGGTAAATTTAAGAGCCTTTTTTAATATGGATAAAGAAGTTGTCAAAAAAAGTTTTTTTTATATTTTTTTACTTTACGCTTTATCTTCTTTTATAGTATGGATTTTTGGACTTTCTTTAGTATTTATTATCATTATACCTGTGATGAGTGTAGGGCTTTTATCTTTACTTTTTAAGGATTTTGGAAAAGAGTGTTATTGGCTAAATATTGCTATGATAGTAGCTACTTTAGCTGAAGTGATTTCTATTGTGCTTTTGACTATAGCGGGAGCTTTTTTGCGCGAAGGAACAGGTATTATTGATGTAGCGCAAAGTATTTTATATCTTAATATCTTTTTGGGACTTTGTTTGCTCGGATTTAAAATGCTTGGTGTGCTTTTTTGGTGGTATCCTCAGCTTAAAGTTGTGCTTATGCCATGGGAAGATAAAAATGAAAAAGATATAAGATTCTGTATGGCCATTTTTATACTGATTATTGTTGCTATGGTTATTACAAAACTTGAAATCGTTCTTGGCTCTTTTATAGCAGGTTCATTTATAGCTACTTTTTTTGATCATAAAAAAGATCTTGAGCACAAGCTTTCTACTTTTGGACACGGGTTTTTGATCCCTATTTTTTTTATCCATATAGGCTCAACCTTTGATCTTAAAATGATTTTAGATTATAAAATCGTTTTACAAGCATTTTTACTTATGTTTGTTATGGTGGGTTTAAGAATTTTATGTGCAAGTGTTTTTTTAAAAAGAATTGGTTTTAAAAATATGATTTTATTTGGTCTTAGTCATTCTATGCCTTTAACCTTGCTTATAGCAACAGCTACTCTGGGTTATTCGGGCAAGGTTATTGATGAGAAGCTTTATTCAGCACTTATTTTAACAGCGTTATTTGAGGCTATTATTGTTATGAGTATGATTAAATTTCTTTCTAATTCTAAAAAATGAAAGTTACTTTTTTACTCAAAAAAGCAAACAAAATCTTAAAAATTCAATAATAAAAAAACTCATAATCGTCCTTTTTTGTTAGAATTAATAAAAGTAACAATAAAAGGAGCGAAAATGTCAGATTCCGTTACTATAACCGATAATAGAAATGGAAAAAGCTATGAATTTCCTATATATGATGGTACAACTGGGCCAAGCGTTGTAGATATGTCAAGTTTTTATAAACAAACAGGAATGTTTTCTTATGATGAGGGCTTAACTTCTACAGCTACTTGTAAATCAAAAATCACTTATATTGATGGAGAAAACGGAATTTTAATGCACCGTGGCTATCCTATAGAGTGGCTTGCTGAAAACAAACTTTATTTAGATGTGGTTCATCTTTTACTTTATAAAGAATTACCTGATGCTACGCGTCTTGAAGCGTTTCGTTATGAAATGAAAAAGCGTTCTTTTATCCATGAAGGTATGCATCGTCTTTTTGATTCTTTCCCTGATAATGCTCATCCTATGGCAGTTTTACAAGGTGCTGTTTCATCGCTTAGTGCTTTTTATCCTGATCATTTAAATATGAACGTAAAAGAAGAATATATGGAAATGGCAGCTAGAATAGTAGCTAAAATCCCTACTATAGTCGCCACCGCTTATAGATATAAACATGGCTTTCCTATGGCTTATCCAAATTTAGATCGTGGTTTTACAGAAAATTTCTTATATATGTTAAGAACTTATCCTTACGATCATGTAGAGCTTAAACCTATAGAGGTAAAAGCACTTGATACAGTTTTTATGCTTCATGCAGATCATGAGCAAAATGCTTCAACTTCAACGGTTCGTGCTGTGGGTTCAACTCATGCTCATCCTTATGCCTGTATAGCAGCAGGTATTGGCGCACTTTGGGGTCATGCACATGGTGGAGCTAATGAAGGTGTTATTAGAATGCTTGAGCAAATAGGTAGTGTTGATAGGGTAGATGAATTCATCAAAAGGGCTAAGGATAAAAACGATCCTTTCCGTTTGATGGGCTTTGGGCATAGGGTTTATAAAAATTTTGATCCTAGAGCAAAAGTACTTAAAAAACTTCGTGATCAACTTATTGATGAGTTGGGTATTGATACCAATCTTATTAAAGTAGCAACGCGTATAGAAGAGATTGCTTTAAATGATGATTATTTTGTTCAAAGAGGGCTATATCCGAATGTTGATTTTCATAGTGGACTTATTTTAAAAGCCTTAGGTATTCCAAATGAAATGTTTGCTACTTTATTTGTTATAGGACGCACCCCAGGATGGATAGCTCAGTGGATAGAACAAAAAGAGCAAGAAAGTCTTAAAATAGTCCGTCCAAGACAACTTTATTTGGGTGAAACTAGTAAAGTTTAATTAAAATTTTTGTGGAAATTAAAAATTCCACAAAATCTTCTTGTATAATTTTAAAAAATCTTATAGAAAGTCTTATAATCATGCTTAATCTTGATAAATTTTTAGAAATTGCTATAAATGCTAGCAATCAAGCTTCTAAAGCTATTTTAGAAGAGAGAAAAAATTTTAAAACTTGGGAAAAAGAAGATAAAAGCCCGCTTACATCAGCAGATCTTGCTTCTAATAAAATTCTAAATGATATTTTAGGTTCTACGAATATTAAAATTTTATCAGAAGAAAAATTACTCAGCAAAGAAGAATGTGAAGAATTAAAAACTTTTTGGCTTATCGATCCTCTTGATGGAACAAGTGGTTTTTTAAAAGGCAGTGATGAATTTTGTGTTATGATAAGTTTAGTTCATGACAATCGCCCTGTTTTATCGCTTATACAAAATCCATCAAAAGGTGATATGTTCTATGCTCATGTAAAAACTAAGGTTTATAAAAACGATAAACCTTTGCAAATTGACCAGCAAGAATACGAGAAAAATAAATATAAAGCCTTATTGAGTGTTAATCATCTTAGCAAAGAAGATGAAGACTTTGCAAAAGAGCATCAATTAGAAGCTATTAATATAGGCTCTGGATTGAAATTTTGTGCTATTTTAGAGGCTAAAGCAGGAGTTTATAAAAGATTTGAAAAGCTTAATATTTGGGATATTGTAGCAGGAGATTTTTTGATTAATCAAAATGGAGGATTTATGGGAGATTTTTTTAAAAAATACATTTTATATAACCCTTTAGATTATAAATCCAGTCCTTTTATTTGTGTTTCATCTATGAATTTTTTACAAGATTTTTTATAAAATAAAGAGTATAATTTTATATTTAAATAGTTTATAAGGATGAAGATGAGGTATTGTTTCATTTTGTTTTTAAGTTTAGTTTTAAGTTCTAATCTTTTGGCAAATAATTTTTCTCAGAAAAAAGTTATTAAAATTGAAAAAAACGCAGATAGTTTTGAGCTAATAGATCTAAATCAAAATGTTACAAATCCAAATCTAAATCAACAAAAAGCATTGTTTGATAGTTCTACTTTGATTGAAAAAAAATCACAAATCACCAAAGATAAAGATATTGATTTTGCTATTGTATTAACTTTTAGGAAAAATTTCGGTTATTTTTTAGATGGTTTCAGGGTGAGTGATAAGGAGTTTTCTACATTATTTGCTAAAAATTTGATTCAAAGTTTAAAGCTTAATTGGGTTAATTCTGCTGCAAATGGTATTTATCAAAGTTCTAAAACTTTGTCACATTTTAGTCCTAAAGATGCAAAACTTATAAATGTAAGTCCTTTTTTAACACAAGAAAAAGACAAGGCTAAAATGTATGCTAAATTTACAGATTATGTTGTGGTGGTAAATTTGCAAGATTTTTATGTAAATATTACAAATTATTTTATCACAACAAGCAAGGAAGGTGTGGCTAGTATTAATTTTAAAATCATTTCTACAAGCAATGGAAAAATTCTTTCAGCAAAAAATGCAAAATTAAATTTGACATTAAAAGGTCAAGATGCAAAGCAAAATTATCAAGATATTATAAACCAAATGCCAAAAATGCTAGCTGATGTTATCAAAAACCAAATTTTCCACCTAAAGCTCTTAAACTAAGCTTCAGTTTAAAATATCTTTAATCAGTTTTTGCAAATTCCTTTTTGTTTCTTCTTGTTCTTTTATGATAAAACATTTTGCTTTTGGCCAAAAATAACTTTTAGGATTTTCAAATTTTCCCCAACGCCAATCAAACCTAGGATGTAAAAGAACTATAGTAGGAAGATCCATAGCTAAACTTAAATGCGCTATAGCACTATCAATACTAAGCATACAGTCAATATCATATAAATAATTTAGAGTATCATTCCAATTTTCTATAAGCTTGCTTCTATCTTCTATTACCTTAGGTAATTCTTCTTTTAATTGCATTTGAAAAGAAATGATTTCATAATCTAAGTCTTTTAATATATCAAATAAAAATTCAAATTTTACATTTCTTAATAAATCAGAATTTTCAGCATTAGGAGTAGCATAAAAAATACCAAGTTTTTTTCTTTTATTATGCGGTTTTTTCTGTGGCAATATAGGTGTTTTTAATCGTAAAATCTCATCAAGCTTAATATCAATAAAAAAAGGCAAAGAACAAATAGGAATAGCATAATCAAAATTTGTAGGTAGATTTTTTAAAACCTTTACATTTTTAAAAATATCATCATTTTGATTTAAAAATTTGATTTGATTTTTAAACATTTCATACATGGCACTTTGAGGAGCAAATAAAACCTTTGAAGCGATTTTGCAAAGTTTTTCTAAGCATCTTGCATACATTATAGTATCGCCAAAGCCTTGCTCGCAAAATACTAAAACTTCTTTATTTTTAAAAGCATCAACGCCAAATTTATTAAAAGCTTTTAGGCTTTCATTATAATGATAAGTAGAAAAAGTTTCATTATGAGCATAAAATAATCTGCTTTCATAATATTTCTTACCCTCTTCAAAATTATCATCCACTCCCATACGCATCAAAAGATAAGCCAAATCAAATTGATAGGTTGCATGAGAATCCAAACTAAGACATTTTTTATAAGCATGATAAGCTTCTTGATAGTTTGAGTTAAATTCTAATACCTTAGCATAGTTTTGCCAAAACTGTGCATGGTGTTGATTGGCTTCTTGTAGTGATTGAAAAAGTTCTAAAGAATCAGATATTCTAAAAAGCTTAAAAAGCAAGTATGCTTTTTGGGGTAAAATTTGATGAGTTAAAAAATCTTCTATTTTAGAAATAGTAAGATTTTCTTTGGTTTTACTGTGAAGTCTATCTTCGAGTTTAATTAAATTAAGATTGGTTTGTTCAGCAATGATTCCTTTTTGTAGTTTATCAATCAAATCTTGCATAAAATGACACAAGTGTTCATGTGCATTTAATGCCTTAGTAAAATCATGTTTAAAATAAATTTCTGCATAATTTTTCCATAGATTAAGATTATACATATCTTTAGAAAGCAATTCTTTGAAAATTTGTTCAGATTCTTCTAATTTATTACTCAGCTTATAAATAAAAGCCAATTCTAACTTAAGTTCATCTTCTAAATCATCTTTGCGAGTTAAAAGTGTTTGTAATAAATTCAAGGCTTCATCAAGTCTTAAATTTTCAATATAGCTTTTAGCAAGCATAAGACCATTAAAACTTGTAGGATTTAAAGAAAAAAGCTCTTGAGCGTAATATAAAGCTTTTTGAAAAAGAGAAAGTTTATAAGAAGAAAGCATAGCAAATTCTAAAGCAAATTTTGGACTTTCTTTTAAAAATTGCTCACTCAAGTTTAAACATTTTTCATAATTAGCATTAAAATAATAATAATGAATTTTATCAAACATATTTTTCCTTGATAGTTACATTAAATCCAATATTATCTTATAAGTTGCATAAAAAGATAATTATATTTTTATAAAATTAAATAATAAAACAAAAATAAAAAAATAAAT
>NZ_MJYF01000070.1:0-2393 GCF_001763175.1 Campylobacter sp. BCW_4332
GTTGCATTAATATCTTCTATTCTAGGAATAGTTATCTTTCTTTTTCTAGCCATGAAAAGCCTTGTGGGTTTTTAAACCCACTAAGATTAAATTAAATCATAAGGAAAGTATTTACACAAAACTGATTCTATTTTGTTTAATCATTCTAGCACGATTGATAAGAGCATAAAGGGCTATATTTTCATCATTAAATATCTCTTTGTAATATTTACTGTATCTATCCCCATCAAATTCAATACTTCTGTATTCTATAATTTCCGCTTTAGTATTAGTAATAAAAGATATATATTTATCTCTTTGTTTATCATATTTAATACCTGCACATAAAGGTTTAAGTGCTTCATCATACCAAATCACTTCTAGTTTTTCTTCTTTGATGATTTTTAATGCTACTTCTTTTGTTAGATATTCTTTAATGTCTTTTCCATCGTATTTTTTTTGCTTATAATTCATTTTTAACATTTTATCAATTGCTTCTTTTTCACTATCAAAAGAATACTCAAGTTCAACACCGCCCCTTTCTCCAATATAAACAGCTTCGTATTTATTATTATCAGAATCAAACCACATAGTAAGATGGTATTCTCCTGCATGTTTATAAGAAGGATACCAATCTGTATCAATCAACTTTTCTTCTTTTATAATTAGTTCTGCTTGTTCTCTTGTCATTTTCTATCCTTTATTATGGTATTTGTTTGATAAAACCTAACCTTGAAACATTTACACAAAGCTAATTCTATTTTGTTTAATCATTCTAGCACGATTGATAAGAGCATAAAGGGCTATAAATTCATCATTATAGGTAGAAGTGTAATTGTATTTTTCTAAAAATACAACAACTTCCCCATCAAACTCAATACTTTTCCATTCTATAAGCTCTGCTTTAGCATTAGTGATAAAAGAAATATATTTATCTCTTTGTTTATCATGTTTAATACCTGCGCATAAAGGTTTAAGTGCTTCATCATACCAAATCACTTCTAACTTTTCTTCTTTAATAATTCTTAATGTTGCTTCTTTTGTGATATTTTCTTTAATATCTTTCCTATTGTAGCATTTATGCCGATAATTTTCTTGTAGCATTTTATCAATTGCTTCTTTTTCATTATCAAAAGAATAACTAAGTCTAATACTTCCTTGGTCTTCAACATAGAAAGTTTCATATTTATTATTATCAGAATCAAACCACATAGTAAGATGGTATTCTCCTGCATGTTTATAAGAAGGATACCAATCTGTATCAATCAACTTTTCTTCTTTTATAATTAGTTCTGCTTGTTCTCTTGTCATTTTCTATCCTTTATTATTATATTTGTTTGATAAAGCCCAATTGTATTAAGTCTTCTATGGAAATAGGAAGCTTAATCTGTGTTCCTCCACCTTCTTGTTCAAAGCATGGAGATATTCTTCCTATCTTCGGAGAATGGAATTCGTTTTTTTTCATTGATTGTTCAATTTTATTTTTTAAGCTTTCATTTTGACATATATCTTTTTTTCTTAACATACTCTCCATATTAATATCTTCTAATACTTCATATCTTTTATAGGTTTTTTGCATGGCTTCATTATCTTCATAAGGCAATGATCTTTTTTCATAAGGTATTGCTCCTTTTTTCTCCTTAAAAGGGCAAACAAAGCTACCTGAATTATCTCCATATCTGTCCAGTTTCATCCCTTTTTTTAGAGTGACTTCTCTTGGTTTGGGTGGAATTTTATAGCCATCATTATCAGGATATTTAAATTTACCATCTTCAAGAATATAATCAGGACTTCTAGGTTTTGGAGTATCTTTAGGCCATATTCCATTATGTTTATAAAGATGAACTTCTTTATCACTTACCTTACCTTTTTTATTTTCATTTTCCAAATATAAAAGCATTTTTGCTTTCTCTTTGCTTTTTTGTGCCGCTCCTAATTTATCTCCTATCCCTTCCCATCTTATCCTATCATACTTAATCTTAGCAAGAGGACTAGCTTGTATTTTAGTTAAGGCAAATTTAATCTTATTGCCTTTAGGTATAGAAAGTACAGGATAGCCTTTATTACTTACTCCTATTAAGCCCATTTGATAAACGGAATATTTATTATTGATTTTATGCTTTGAATAAGTATAAGGAAATACCAAAGCAACTTTAGTACAAGGTCCTCCAGCTACTGGAGGATTTAAACATCCACTTATACTAGCTCCTTGTATTTCATCGTGTAACATAATAGGAACATTATTATATTTTATTCTTTTAGCCTTTTTTGCTTTTAAATTGACTTTACCTCCATGTAAACATAATAAAGTATTATCTTCCAATATAGGATGCAAACAAGAAGTATCAAGAGTTGCATTAATATCTTCTATTCTAGGAATAGTTATCTTTCTTTTTCTAGCCATGAAAAGCCTT